>NZ_JBXWTH010000075.1:0-1388 GCF_059613825.1 Ruegeria sp. SATB027 | reverse complement strand
CAGCTAACAGATCAGAAGGCCGCGCCCATTAGCGGATAGCCGGGAAACATCGGCAACCGCATCGCCACGAAAGAAAGAGTTGTTATGACTGAATATCGTCTTGGATCATCGGAACTGGTTCACACACCGGGCATCATTGCATGGGCCATCAATGGCTATCACTTTGCAGATGATCGACCGCAACTGATGAACGTAATTTCAAGCGCGTTTCCTTCGGTTCCCACCACCGCCATCGAACAGCTTTTGTCCAAGGCCGTGCCGTACACGGTCGAGGATGAAACGGTCGTTTTCAGCGTGGACGAATAGTCCGGTTCTGAAACGGCCAATGCGCAACCCGCGCACGAAAGGAGGTGAACAACATGAGCAATGAAACTCTGCAAAAGCGTATCGCTGAGGCGAAGGAGCTAATCAGGAAGGGCGACAATTTCCACATCGCGCGCCGCTTCCTGATCCAACACGGAGCCGACTAAACGGCCTCGCTCTACCCCGCAAGGGGTAGGGCACCAATAACAAAAACTTAGCCACGAAACAAGGACTTGCCCAATGAGCAAACTCGAAACATTCACCGCACCGGAAATCATCGAAACCGTTGCACTGTCCGATCTGTATCTGTCGGAAATCAACCCGCGTCAGGAAGTTTCCGACGAAGGCATTGCGCTGCTGGCCGAAAGCCTCGTCACGTGTGGCCTGATCCAGAACTTGAGCGGTCTGCGCGACAAAGACGGTAAAATCGGCATTGTCGCAGGTGGTCGCCGGTTTCGCGCCCTCAACATCGCTGTAACCGAGCGCGCCGATCTGGCGCAGGTGCCGGTCAAGATCACCGATAATCCCTTTGTGGCCGAGCAATGGGCCAATGCCGAGAACACCGCCCGCGAAGAACTGGACCCTATTGACGAGGTTCGTGCCTATGGGAAAATGGCTGCGAAATCCCTGTCTGTTGGTAAGATCAGCAACGCATTTGGCGTGACAGAGGCGCACGTGCGCCGCCGCCTTGCGCTGGCCGATCTGCCCGATCCTGTCTTGGATGCGGTCAAAGCCGGGGAAATCAGCCAAGGCATCGCCAAGGCAATGACCATTTGCGACGACGAGGCCAAAATCCTTGAGGCGCTGGAAGGCGCAATATCTGGGCGTTTGTATAACGAATACTACGTGCGCCAAGCCCTGACGCCGGAATCCGTGCGCAACACAGACCGCAAAGCAAAGTTTGTTGGTCAGGATGCCTTTGAAGAGGCTGGCGGCACCGTCACCAGTGATTTGTTCCAGAACGAAACCCTGTTCAAAGACCCTGAATTGCTGGAACGCTTGTATTCTGAGAAGCTGGACGCCGAAGCCGAAAAGCTGCGCGAGGCGGAAGGTTGGGCATGGGCCATGACCACCGACGACAGCAA
>NZ_JBXWTH010000074.1:0-4988 GCF_059613825.1 Ruegeria sp. SATB027 | reverse complement strand
TTCATCGAAGCCCCCTCAAAACCTTCTAAGCCCACTGCATCGGAAGCTGAAAAACCGGCATTCTCGCAGAAGTTCATCGACGACATGAAAGCGATCCGGCTGGCGGCTGTTCAAACGGCCATGCTGGACAAGCCCGAGTATGTTCTGAGCCTGTTTGCCTTCTATGCGACACCGGCATCCGGTCACTACACCAGCCTGTTCGGGTTCGGCTATGGCGGAGCGGAGAACAACACGCCCGAGATTGACGACCAGTTTGTTCTTGATCCGCGCCTTGGCGGTGAGCGGGATGAGGCCGCAGAGGAAGCCTACAACCAGTTTCAGGAAATGGCCGGGAAAGGCAGCATCGAAGCGTTCAAGGCATTCCGCGATCTGGGCAAGAAAACCCGCAACGGCGAAATCACCGCGTTTCTCGCGCGGCGCTTTACAACCCAGCGGGCCGACTTCATGGCGGAAATCGCGGCTGATGTTGGCGCTGATATGCGCTCGATCTGGACACCATCAGAAACCAACTGCTTCAAGCGTTTGAAGGGCTGGCAGCTTGACGACCTCTATAAAGACCTTCTGGATTTGCACATGGATACCGACGACTACCGCGCGTTCAGCAAGTCCAAGAAGGGCGAGAAGAACGAAGCGATGCACAAGCTGTTCAACGATCCAGAGCATCAAAAGGCTTTGCGCGTCACCCCTGAACAGAAGGCCCGCATCGACGCTTGGGTTCCCGAGTGCTTCTGAAACCAGCAGGGCAGGGCGCAATGCGCCCTGTCCACAGCAGGGATTTAACCATGTTCGACGCGACCCAATACAAACACCCGATTTGGCCCGGTGTCAGTGAGCCAGTTGAGAATGCCGACCTCAGAGTTCTTTCGTTGGGGGCAGGCGTTCAAAGCACTACGCTGGCGCTGATGGCGGCTCACGGCGAAATCGGCCCAATGCCTGATTTGGCTATTTTCGCAGATACCGGATGGGAGCCTAAAGCGGTTTATGAGCATTTGGACTGGCTTTCATCTGGGAACGTCCTGCCGTTTCCGATCCACCGTGTAAAGGCCGTGGACTTGCGCGCGCAAGTCCAGGCTCGCGCGGATCGCGCCGAAGGCCGATTTGTAACTATCCCTTATTTTCTGGGCCAAGGCGGGATGAACCGCCGCCAATGTACCCGAGAGGCCAAGATTGATCCGATCCGTGCCGAAGTTCGCCGCCTGCTCGGGGTTCCCAAAGGCGCGCGCGCGACCGCGTTTCGCGTAGAGCAGTGGATTGGCATCAGCACCGACGAAATGGAGCGGATCAAAGATGCGCCTGAAAGCTGGATCACGCATCGTTGGCCGCTCGTAGAGGCCCGCATGTCGCGCGGTGACTGTTCCGAGTGGTGCAAGCGGCATGGATACCCGGAGCCACCCAAATCCGCCTGTATCGGTTGCCCGTTCCGCACGAATGCACGTTGGCTCGAATTGAGCCTCAACGATCCAGACGCCTTCTCTGATGCAGTTGCGCTGGATGCTGCCATGCGCCGTAACGGTCCCGCAGCCGGGATGCGCGCGCTGGAATATATGCACCGATCTTGCCGACCCCTTGGCGACATCGACTTTGAAGCCGAAACAGGTGGGCCGGATTTTGACTTTCGCAGCGAATGTGACGGGGTTTGTGGAACATGACACGCTACATTTACACGACGCCCGGAACGCGCGTGCGATGGAGCAACGTGGCCGAATGGTGTGCAGCCGCGTGGAAATTGAACAGCCGTCGATGGTCGCGCAAAATGCGCCGCGACCTTGAAACTCATGCAATGTGTATGCCGCTGGAAATGATCAAGATCGAGGATGATCTTGAGGCCATTGAGAGTGCAGTTTGGCTATTAAAGTCTGGGCCGACCGGATTGCAGCGCCCGCAGCGTGGCCACCGTGGCGACCATCCGACCACTGCTGTCATAGTGGCCCTCAACAACCGCGCCGCAGTGTTGAGGCGCGAGGCTGATGTAATCCCGCAAGGTGAGAACTGGAACGCAATGAAAGGATGATAGCATACTTGATATTTGATTGCACTGCTATCACATAAGCTGTATGCTATCACTACCCACCATGGAGGATGAAATGGCAAATCTGACAGTCAGAAACCTATCTGATGACGTTCACAGTCGCGTGCGGTTTGTCGCGGCAGAACGTGGCATCAGCACGGAGGAAGCCGCTCGGCAACTTCTCGATGAAGCGTCTCGACCAGCCGAAAAGGTTGGCGACGTGATTGTTGAGTACGTGCAGGGCCTTAATGCGTTCTTGCCTGATATTGAACGCAGTGACGACAAAGCAGAACCGGCGGACTTCGGGTGATTATTTTAGACACAAATGTACTGTCCGACCCCATGAAGGAGACCCCTTCGCAGGCGGTGATTGGGTGGTTGAATGCGCTGCATAGCGCGCAGTTTTACACCACGACAATCACCATCTTTGAGGTGCGATATGGGATTGAACTACTGCCTGACGGCAAGCGGAAAGCTGCGCTTTGGAAAGGCTTCGACTTTACGCTAGGCCGTCTCTGCGGCAACCGGATTTTGCCATTCGACCGTGCGGCTGCGGAAGCCCTTGCGACCATGCAAGCCGAGGCGAAAGCCTATGACGTGAAGTTGGCAGACGCGCAGATCGCGGCGATTGCAAAGACACACGGTTTTTCTGTAGCAACCAGAGACGTGAAGCCGTTTCAGTTCTTAGGCGTCAATGTTTTGAATCCTTGGGATCACCCATCCGATTGAGGGACTGAAAGAATGACAAAATCCACCGCCGTAACAAAGGTTGAAAAAGCCGCGCGCCGCGTCTGGAAGTCCGCGCAAATGTATATTGCGTTCCACAAGGACCAGAACAAACGCCAACGCGACGAACCGAAGTTCTGGCCGCCGAAGAACGGCAGCGCGTCAATTCATGGCGCCCCTGCCGAGCAAGAGGCCATTGTTGTGGTCAAAGCCGCCGATCCAGAAGATACCCAAGATGTGCAAATCAAGCTGCATCCCAACCGGATTGTTGTTCGCCGCGATGCTGAAATCTGGTGGCAAGGGGTTGCTGTTGATGACCATTCTGTAACTGTCCGAATGGCAGACGGCACAATCATTGAGGTTCACCATGATGGTTCTGTCAAACGCCGTGCCGCTGAAGATGAAACCCATGTCGAAGCGGATGGCAGTATCTTCAAATGGACTGAACACGCAGAAACAACAATGACAGGTGACGGGATCGAGATGACCCGCCGCACTGAAGATCGGATTACCGCGATCACCTATGACGGCGTTGTCGATCGGGCGCGCAACCGTTAGCCTCAAAGAGCTTTTTTTGTTTTCCTCTCGTGGCGAGAGACCTTGGCCCGCTTCGGCGGGCTTTTTTCAGACTGGCGGCATGATGGTTAGGCGTCTTTGGTGTCCCGGCCGCGCGGGGCAGCAGCCCCACTCGACCAGGACTGTGCGCTGCCCGCGCAGGGGGCCGCTACAGCGGCCAGCCCGCTTTTCTTTATCTTGATCGGAAATTGAATGAGGCCAGCATGAGGGGGTCGCTGCTGGCCTCAGGGGTGTTACCGTGTGTGAGCGGTAAGTGGTAGGGTCGGAATATTTCTAACCGATCTACGCATGCCCCGAAATTAGGGCTTTCCCGTAGAAGTTGACGTTTCTAGTGCTTTGCCACCCAGAGCGGGCGTCTTGCACCGCCAATGCGCCCAATATCGATGTTCTGCAGGTCATCCCGTTTCGGGAAAGCCACCAGCTCGCGGATCTGCGCACAGAGCTTGTGTCAGATCGAGGTGATGTTGCCTCGTTTCCCTTTGTTCAGGTGTTCCGCTCGCAGCGGGCCCAGAAGTTCTTGCCTTTCACTCGGTCTGACAGCCTCAAACCCGTTGCCAGTGAAGATCCTCGTTCACGTGTTTCTTTCAAGATGAACATAATCGGGCAGTCGGAGTAGCCGCGCAGCCCCCGTTCCGGGCGCTCCGCTTCAACAGGTAATTTCCCCTGCGCTGATCGCGCATTCCTCGCGGGACAAATTACCTGCTGACAACTCCTTTATGCCCGCTTCTTCCATGTTCATCGAAACACTCAAAAACGAGGATCAAACAATGGCAACTCAAACTCTGAAACTGAACGTCAAAGCCGGTGAAAAAGATGGCAAGAACTTCTGGAACCGCTGCGGTGTCGCCTTTGTAAACACCGATGATCACGGCAACATCACCTCGATCCAGGTCAAACACGATATGTTCCCCGGCGTCGAAATGGTGGCTTTCCCGAAGCGGAATGACGACGACGAGCAGAACTGAGGGAAGGGCAGGGCGGCGCAAGTCGCCTTTCCTTTGCTCCGGCTCCAGGCTGGTCGGTTTCGCACACGAACCCGTGACGCTTTGGCGCTCATTTTCGCCTTGTTTGTAAAGGCTGGCTGTTCTACCTGTGGCTGAGTCAGGAATTACTCTGACACTCACGGATAGCCGCTGCAGCTCGTTTGCGTTTTCCCCCTCGGAGTGCGCCCAAATTGCTTCCCCCAAGCATATCGGGCAGAGCTGTAGCGGCTTGCACCGCCACAACCTTGTACAGTAGCCCCAGCTACACACAGCCAGTCGATTTTGCATACACAATGCTCTTGTCGTGACCAACTGTGTCAGTCACCACACGCACAACTTCAAAACCTTCCCCATCAAAAAATAGACCGTCACCGAGTCGCGGTTTAGCTTCAAACGTGCGTGTAATTTCGTCTCTTGAGCCGTTCGCTCTTTTTAAAATCACCTTAAAATCTTCAGTCATAATCAGTCACTCCTATAAAATTATGCAGCAGTATTTATCTCCAAAGCTCAGCGAAATTGCCGTTTTTGCTTGGAAAAAACGTGTTTGAGCCAACTTTTTTGTAAGCAATGCGGCTTGGTGTTTGCCTTTGTTTTAACCAGCTCTGACTAGAGTAGTTGGGCAAATCCCGCGCCTATGGGCGCGTGACCGCGTGCTAGTCGGACGCCGGCAGACCGGCCTCCGACCCGAACCAATC
>NZ_JBXWTH010000073.1:0-33981 GCF_059613825.1 Ruegeria sp. SATB027 | reverse complement strand
TGGAGCTTCGAGTTCTACATGGAACAAAAACACGTCGGCTTCGCAACCGGAAATCACAACATCATGCAGCTCGGGAAGTGAACTCGGGCAAGGGCTCTGGTACACAGACATCGGTAAACACGAGGAGGAACTGCCATGGGAAAGATAGTACAAGCCGCGAAGATCACGCATGTGCCAAGTATCTGGATGTCCCACACGATGCCAAAATACAAAGGCATCCGGCAGTCTGCCATTGATGGTTATGCGCGCCTGCGCCAGGACGCGATAGATCGCGAGGTCGAGACGTTTCTTGTGTTCGACACCCATTGGATCACCAATCAGGGATTTCACCTGAATACCAAAGAGCACCACAAAGGCCGCTTCATCAGTCATGAACTGCCGCACATGCTGGCAGACATGGAGTTTGATTATCGCGGAGATAACGCGTTGGGGGAAACCATCCTTGATGTTCTGCGAGAGCGTGGCGAGCGAGCGCTTGGCCATTCGCACCCTGATATGGGAATGGAATATGGCACCCTTCTGCCTATGCATTTCATCAACGAAGGGGTGAATGCGCGCGTTTTGCCCGTTGCAGTCAACCAGTTCTCGTCGATCCAGGAAAACCGCGTCTGGGGTGAGGCCATTGCCGAAGGTATCCGGCGTTCCGACCGGAACGTTTCCATACTGGCCTCTGGCTCACTCAGCCATGATTTCACGCCGAATGAGCGCTCGGTCGACGGATTGAATGCGGTAAACGGCGAGTTCAACCGCCAGATGGATATGCACGTGCTGGAGATGTGGGAACAGGGACGGTTCGAAGAGTTCCTTGAAATGCTGCCAGACTATGCGAAGAAATGCGCAGGCGAATGCGCCATGAATGACACTGCTTTGCTGTTCGGAGCTCTGGGCTGGGGCAGCTACAAGGGTGAGATCGACATCTACACCCCCTACTTCGGCAGCTCTGGCACAGGTCAGGCGAATGTCAGCTTTTCGGTCTGAAGGCAGAACTCGGGACCTTTTCATTTGAAGAAAGCACACCAGTTCGGCTTTAATCCGCGAGCCGAACGGGTAAGGTCGGGGACTGGACAAATTGGTGTTCAGTTACAAGAGAAGGCTTGCGCATGGATTGGGACGCGTTTTCGCATTGGGGTCAGCACATTTCGAAATGGGCGGCCGATTACCATAAGACACTTGCTGAACGTCCTGTTCGGGCCCAGACCACACCAGGAGAAATCGCGGCCCAGCTAAAGGCATCGCCCCCCGAGAGTGGCGAGCCAATGGATGCCATCATGGCCGATTTCGAACGAATCGTGATGCCGGGTATCACACATTGGCAACATCCCCGGTTCTTTGCCTATTTCCCGGCCAACGCAGCGCCCCCGTCGATGCTGGCTGAAATGCTGGTGACCACAATCGCGGCGCAATGCATGCTATGGCAGACCTCACCAGCTGCGACCGAGGTCGAAGGTGTCATGGTCGATTGGCTGCGGCAGGCGCTTGGATTGCCGGAAGGAACGACCGGAGTTATTCAGGACAGCGCATCGTCCGCCACGTTGTCGGCTGTGCTGACCATGCGGGAACGGGCCACAGGGTTTACCGGCAATCGCGAAGGCCTGAACGCCAAGGGCGCACTGCGCATCTACTGCTCGGATCAGGTGCACTCGTCGATTGATCGGGCCTGCTGGGTTGCAGGGATCGGTCAGGACAATCTGGTGAAGCTGCCGACACGTGGTCCGACCTTTACGATTGATGCAGAGGCTCTTGATGCCGCAATTCAGGGTGACATCGCGGCCGGGTATGTGCCTGCTGGTATCATTGCAATTACAGGCGGCACCGGGGTTGGGGCCTGCGATGATCTGGTGGCGGTGGCTGACATCGCGCAAAAATACGACCTCTACACACATCTCGACGCGGCCTGGGCGGGGTCGGCGATGATCTGCCCCGAATTTCGTGAGACCCTTTGGCCCGGGGCGGATCGTTACGACAGCATTGTCTTCAACCCACATAAATGGATGGGGGCGCAGTTCGATTGCGCGATCCAGTTTCTGCGGGACGCCACGCCACAGCTCAACACGCTTAAGATCGAACCGGAATACCTCAAGACCACAGGGGCAGAGGTAACGAATTATTCGGAATGGACAATCCCTCTGGGTCGACGGTTCCGGGCATTGAAGATCTGGTTCTTGTTGCGGTCGTACGGTCTCGACGGGTTGCGGAGCCGAATTCGCAACCATGTGCTCTGGGCCAATGAACTTGCAGAAAAGATCGGCGCGATGGAGGGGTTTGAGATCACCACCGGCCCGATCCTGAGCCTGTTTTCCTTTCGCTGTCCAGGGGATGACGCCGCTCAGCAGCGACTGGTGGACGCGCTGAATGACGATGGCCGAATTTACCTGACGCAAGGAATGTTTAATAGCCGCAAGATCATCCGTTTTCAGGTCGGGCAATTCGATACAACCCGCGATGACGTGCTGATGGCGGCGGATGTCATCCGCGATGTCTGGGAGAGCCTGTTATGAAATTCGCAACGTTCAGTGCTGCAAGGGATACAGTCTTTCGCGCGGTTACCAAGGATGGGGCGATCACTCTGAATGATGATTTCCCCGAGTTTTCCAGCCTGTATGAGGTTATCGCTGCGGGTGAGTTTGGTCAAACTGGAGACTAAGAAAAC
Organism: Ruegeria sp. SATB027; assembly: GCF_059613825.1. Lineage (NCBI taxonomy): Bacteria > Pseudomonadati > Pseudomonadota > Alphaproteobacteria > Rhodobacterales > Roseobacteraceae > Ruegeria > Ruegeria sp. SATB027. Next base: position 31,331 of record NZ_JBXWTH010000073.1, on the reverse strand, counting down.
CAAACCCGCACAGTCTCGTTATGATTGAGGGACCACCGGGGGAATATCAAATGTCCAACCGGTTGGAGCCGCAGAGTATTTTCTGGAATTGAACAGATCAAACATGACGGACGAAGAGGTAACGGCGGCGCAACGCAACTTCTTAGACGATTTGAAGATGCGCAAAAAGTAAGAAAGAAGGCCACGCGCTCGCTTCAGCCACGGTCCTTATTGGCGCGCCTCAGGATAGCCGACCAATCTGATCTGCGATTTCAGAGCAACACACGAGACCACACCCGTGCGTGTTTCCCCAAGCGGGCATGCCTAAAGCTTTTGCACACCATGCATGGTCAGGGTGCTCACCAGATCGGCATAATCTTCGCGGGCTTTGGGGCCTGCGCCGGTGTTCCACATGTAATACCAGTTCAACATTCCAAAGACTGACATCGTCGCGCCGCGAAGCTTGTCCTTGGCGCCGTCAAAAGAACCGGGGGACAATTCCAGAAGTATGTCGCGGACAAAGTTCACCAGATCAAGCTGATAGCCCCGCAGCCTTTTTTGCTGTTCTTCGGTCAGCGCGCTCATGCCGCTGATCTGAACCCGGTGCTCGTCATCTGCACCCTGATAGGCAAAAAGGATCTCGCGCACTGCTTTGCGCAGTTTCTGTTCGGGGTTAAGGCCGTCCAGATCAACATTGCAAATCCGGTCCCGCAACTCACGCAGGTACGTTTCTAGGATGTCATACAGGATGGCATCCTTGCTGTCGTAGTAGTGGTATATGTTTGCTTTCGAGATGCCGCATTCTTTGGCCAAAAGGGTCATCGAAGCACGGTCAAACCCCTGGTCGGCAAATACTTTTGCCGCCATCTTCAGGATCTGTTCCCGCTTTTGGTCGTGGTCTTTGGCAATTGTCCGGGCCACGGCTCAGTCCTTATCGCGATTGTCTACAACGCGCTTCGCCTTGCCCTGAGAGCGTTCGACGTCGCCGGGGTCACCTACTACAATTTCGGTTGAAACGCCAACGACGTCCTTGATGCGTTTGGTCAGCATCCGTGCAGCGGCCGTTTTTGACAGCTCGTCGGTGGAATCGGGGGAGGATTCAACAAAGACCCGCATGGCATCCATGCGACCGGATTTGTAGAGCTCGATCTGGTAATAGGGGGCAAGACCGCCCGTTGCCATGACCTGTTCCTCGATCTGGCTGGGGAAGACGTTGACGCCGCGCAGGATCATCATGTCGTCACTGCGACCTGTAATTTTTGCCATCCGGCGCATGGACCGCGCCGTCCCCGGCAGCAGGCATGTCAGATCGCGTGTGCGATAGCGGATCATCGGCAACCCTTCTTTGGTTAGTGTCGTGAACACCAATTCTCCGGTTTCGCCATCGGGCAGGACTTCCCCGGTTGCCGGGTCGATGATTTCCGGCAGGAAGTGATCCTCCCAGATTACAGGCCCGTCTTTGGTTTCAACGCATTCATTGGCGACACCGGGGCCCATGATCTCGGACAGGCCATAGATATCGACGGCGTGCATGTCGAAGGCCGCCTCGACCTCGGCCCGCATCGCGTCAGTCCAGGGTTCGGCACCAAAAACGCCAACCTTCAGCGAGCTCTCACGTGGGTCGAGACCCGCCTTGTGGAACTGTTCAAGGATATTGAGCATGTAGGAGGGTGTAACCATGATCCCGTCAGGACGGAAATCGTTGATCAGGTTGACCTGTTTTTCGGTCTGCCCGCCCGACATCGGGACGACAGTCGCGCCAAGGCGTTCGATCCCGTAATGAGCACCTAGCCCACCGGTGAACAGCCCATAGCCGTAGGCGTTGTGCACCATGTCGCCCTTGCGCAGCCCAGACGCGCGAAGAGACCGCGCGCCAAGGTCAGCCCAGTTGTCTATGTCATTCTTTGTGTAGCCGACCACTGTCGGTTTGCCTGTTGTGCCGGAGGACGCGTGCAGGCGAATTATCTCGCTGCGCGGAACCGCAAAAAGACCAAACGGATAGTTGTCGCGCAGGTCGTTTTTATATGTGAACGGAAACTTTGACAGATCCGAAAGCTGTTGAAGATCGTCAGGATGCACGCCAGCCTCGTCAAAGCGCTGTTTGTACATCGGAACGTTTTCATAAGCATGACGCACGGACCACTTCAGGCGCTCAAGCTGTGTGGCGCGAATTTCGTCGATCGAGGCGATTTCGATCGGGTCCAGATCCGCTTTGTTGGGGGAAAGGTCTTTCATCGCGTAACTCCTCCAGTCACGAAACTATTCTTGAAAATTCTGGCCGCCAATAGCGCGGGACATGCCGCGAAACTCAGCGATCAGAGTGTTGTCTTGATTGATGACGCGGACGTCGTAGATGCCGCTGCGACCGGACAGGTTCACTTCTGTCGCGGTGGCAGTCAGGCGGTTACCTTTCCGTCCCGGTGCAAGATAGCTGACCATTGTATGCTGCCCTACAGTTGCAACATTCCGGCTGTTGCAGGCAAAGGCAAAAGCGCTGTCAGCAAGGGCGTGCGTGACGCCGCCATGGCAAATACCGTGTCCGTTACAGTGATGCGGCGCAACAGTCAGCGACAGGACAGCGCGCCCTTCATCGACCTCGACAAGCTCCATCCCGAACCATTTACTGGCTTCGTCACTGGCCCACATCGCCGCCGCGGATTTTTGGGCGCGTTCTTTTGGTGTCATCATCATCTTCCCTGAAAATGCGGTGCGCGTTTTTCGAGGAAACTGGACACGCCTTCGGCGTAATCAGCACTTTCCCCGCAGGTTTTCATCGCGTCCGCTTCAATTTCAAGCTGATCGGACAAGGATGTAGTGGCTGCTGTTTGAATGCACTGCTTGGTCAGACCCAAGCCAAGGGTGGGGCCGTTGGCGAGTTGCGTGGCAAGAGCGCGTGCTTCGGTCATCAGCTGATCATCGGGCAGCGCCTTCCAGATCAACCCCCAGTCTTCGGCCTGTTTGGCGGTTAGGGGCGTTGCTGTCAGGGCCAGCCCCTTTGCGCGCGCCTCGCCCAACAATCGGGGCAAGTGCCAGCTGCCGCCTGTGTCCGGAATCAACCCGACCTTGGAAAAACTCTGGATGAACTTCGCGCTTTCCCCGGCCAGAACCATGTCGCAGGCCAGTGCAAGGTTCGCACCCGCGCCCGCGGCCACGCCGTTGACGGCACAAACGACCGGGAAATTCAAAGACCGGATCAGTCGAACCAAAGGGGCATAGAAAGTGCGTACAGTTTTGCCCAGGTCGGGCGGGCCATCCATTTTCGAGGGATCGCGGTCTCCGAGGTCCTGACCCGCACAAAAACCGCGCCCTGCGCCGGTCAGCAAAATCGCGCGGGCACCATTTTCGCGCGCGCTCTTCAGCGCGTCGTGAAGGGCAAGATGCATCTCCTCATTGAACGAGTTCAGCTTGTCGGGGCGGTTCAGGGTTATTTCAACCCAGTTTCCGTGATCATGTACAAGGATCGTATCGCTCATGGCAGTCTCATCTGTTCCCGTGACAACTTAATCATTGCATTAACCGAACGGTTGGTCAATATATAAACCCGAACCGAATCTGGACTGATCAAAGGGATTGCAAATGCCGCAACCGTCGCTGGTGAGTGTTGACTTTAAGGGCGACGTGGCCTGGGTCACGGTCGACAACCCGCCGGTGAACGCAACCTCGACGGGGGTTCGGAAGGGTCTGGCTGACGCGGTCGATGCAGTTCAGAAAGCTCGGGTTGCCGTCCTGTGCTGCGCCGGTCGGACATTCATCGCAGGCGGTGATATGTCCGAGTTTGACGCGGCTCCGGCTGAGCCGCATTTGCCTGATGTTGTTCAGAAGATCGAAGACAGTAATGTGCCGTTTATCGCCTGTATGCACGGCAACGTGTTGGGTGGCGGGTTTGAAATTGCCATGGCCTGCGCGTGGCGGATCGCAGCGCCGGGCACCAGCTTTGGGCTGCCGGAAGTCAATGTGGGTCTGATTCCGGGGGCGGGGGGCACGCAACGATTGCCGCGCCTTGTTGGAATGGAAGCGGCGATCGACATCGCCTGTTCGGGAAAAATCCTGAAAGCCGAGAAAATGGCCAATCTCGGGGGAATTGACCTGATTGCCGATAACCCAACGGCGGCTGTTCTGGACTTTGTCGCCAACCTGCCAAAGCGTCCGGTACCTGTCAGTCAACGGCCCGTCGGCGAATTCGCGTCTGACCTTCTGGAGACGAGCCGTCAGGCTATGAAAAGAACCGCCAGGGGTCAGCAATCACCGCTGGAAAACCTGACTGCGCTCAGCTGGTCGTCAGAACCCTTTGCTGACGCACAGCCGAAAGAGCGTGCGCGCCATCTGGCACTGCGTCAAAGCCCAGAAAGCCGCGCCCTGCGATACGCCTTTTTTGCCGAGCGCAAGGTTGCCAGACCTACCATGATCGCAGGTGTTACCCCGCGCGATATCAGCCGGATCGCAGTTGTCGGTGGCGGGTTGATGGGGGCAGGGATCGCCACCGCTGCCCTGAATGGCGGGTTGTCGGTCACTCTGATCGAGAGGGATATGGAAGCAGCGGCCGCGGCCCATGATCGGGTTGAGGGGCTGCTAAAGGGGGCAGTCAAGCGGGGCAAGATGTCCGAAGCACAGCTGCAGGAACGCCTTTCTGCATTTCGCGCCGTTGACAGCTACTCCGAAGCTGCCGACGTTCAGTTGGCTATCGAGGCTGTGTTTGAAGACTTGTCAGTCAAGCAACAGGTTTTTGCAGAATTGGCGCGCCATATGCAGCGTGACGCGATTCTGGCTACGAACACGTCTTACCTGAGCCCGGTCGAGATTTTCGCGGGTATCGAAAATCAATCCCGGTGCATTGGCCTGCACTTCTTCAGCCCTGCCCATGTCATGAAGCTGTTGGAAGTCGTGCATACGCCGCAAACTTCGCCCGAAGTTGTCGCCACAGGGTTTGCGCTTGGAAGAAGGCTTCGCAAGGTTTCTGTCCTGTCGGGTATCTGCGATGGATTTATCGGCAACCGGATGTTGGCTGCGTATCGGCGCGAGGCCGATTATTTACTGGCAGATGGGGCGTTGCCTTATCAGGTGGATCAGGCAATGCGAGCTTTCGGGATGCCCATGGGCCCCTACGAGCTGCAAGATTTGACCGGCCTCCAAATTGCCTGGGCCAACCGAAAACGCAATGCCGCAACCCGCGACCCGAACGAACGTTATGTGACGATTGCTGACCAGCTTTGCGAGATGGGTCGTCTTGGCCAACGCACGGGCAAAGGATGGTATCGCTATGAAGAGGGTCATCGCGAACCGATCCGCGATCCCGAAGTGGAGGCGTTGATCGAGTCCCACTCAGCGGATCAGGGCATAACGCGGCGGGCATACGCGCAAGACGAAATCGTGTCGCGCATCTTGGCGGTGCTGGCCAACGAGGGCGCGTTGATCATTCAGCAGGGGATCGCCGAGTCCGCGGAAGCCGTCGATATGGTTCAAATTCACGGCTACGGCTTTCCGCGCTGGCGCGGCGGGCCGATGAACTATTGCAAGGAAATCGGAGCCAACACGTCGCACGCAATGATGGAAACCGTAGCCAAGGAAAGCCCCGGTTCATGGCGCGTCGCGGGCTGTCTTGGAGACAATTAACAAGTTGATGGTTACAAAAGTGACCATTAACGCATTCTTGACTCATGTTTCACAGGGAGGAGACAGAACTATGAAATTCACAAAGTTGAGCACACTTCTTGCCTCAGCTGCACTGGCCGTTTCAGGTACAGTGGCGCTTGCGGCAGACTATACGCTGACCATTTCCAGCTGGGCCCCGCCTACCCATGGCATCAATGCCAAGATGTGGCCGAAATTCGTCGAGATGATCGAAGAGGCCACCGATGGTCAGGTCACCGCCGAACTGAAGCTGGGCCTTGCCCCGCCCCCCGCGCAGATGGACCTGATCATGGATGGCGCCGCTGATGCCTCGATCATTTTCCACGGCTATCAGCCGGGCCGGTTTGTCACCACCAAGATGATCGAACTGCCCGGATATGAAGGCTCGGCCGAGGCTGCGTCGGTCGCATATTGGCGCGCATATGACACACATTTGAAGGCGGCGGATGAACACCGTGGTGTGAAAGTGATCGCTTTGCACACACATGGTCCGGCTCAGCTGCATTCCAGCAGCCCGGTGACGTCGCTGGACGAAGTCTCGGGCCTCAAGGTTCGCATCCCCGGCGGTGTTGGCGGTGACGTGGGCACGGCGTTGGGTGCAACCGGTATCCAGGTTCCTGCACCGAAAGTGTATGAAACCCTGGCCTCCAAGGCCGCAGACGGCGTCGTCATGCCCTTTGAATCCCGCAAAGGTTTCAAGCTGACGGAAGTGGCCCAGAACGTTTATGAGGTCCCTGGCGGCCTGTATCGCGGTTCGTTTGCCTTTATCATGAACGAGGACACCTTTGCTGACCTGCCCGCCGATCTGCAGGCAGCGCTGGAAGAAAACGTTTTCGGTGAACCACTGAGCCGCGAAATCGGTAAAATCTGGGATGAGATCGATGCGATCGGCCGCGAAGAGACCGAAGGCACCGAAGGCAACGCGATTCATGCAGCATCTGCTGAAGATCTGGAAAAGTTCAATGCGATTGCTGCGGATGTACGCGCCAAGGTAATCGACGAAGTCAATGGCACAGGCATCGACGCCCAGGCAGCCTATGACATGATCGTAAATGAAATGGCTGCGCAATAACGCAGTCGAGCTGGCGGACGCGATCCGCCAGCCGATTTCACCCGCTGGGGACCCGTTATGCAATCTCTCGTGACCTTTGCGCGTCGCGTCAGTATCGTGCCTACGCTGCTGGCCTGTGCCGCGCTGTTCATCCTGATGGTAATGACCTTCTTTGATGTCATCCTACGTTCTGTTTTCAATGCCCCGATCGAGGCGGCCACGGAACTGACCCGGATCCTGATGGCCGTCCTCGTGTTCTCGGTCTTGCCGATGATCTCGGCAGGGAAGGGTCAAATCGCTGTGGATTTGACGGATGGGCTGTTTTCACGCCTGCGGTTAAGTCGGGTACGTGATGCGATTGTGTATCTGTTCTCTGGCATAATGCTTTTTTGGCCAATTCAGCGTGTTTGGGTATTGGCTGAACGTGCGCGGGATTACGGGGACGTCACGGAATATCTTTCGATCCCAGTCTTCTATGTTGGTTGGTTCATCTCGGGGTTCATAGCGATCACCGCTGTTGCAATGATCATCACCGGCTTCTTGCACTTCTTTGCCCCCCATACCTTGTCGGAGCACCCCCAATGACCGCTGCGCTGATCGGTTTTGTTCTTGTTCTTGTTCTTGTGCTGGTGCGCTTGCCTATCGTGTTTGCAATGGGATTGGTCGGAACGCTTGGCTTTGCCTATGAACGCGGCGGCAGCATTCTGTCCGAGCGCGGGTTAAAGGCCGCGATGTCGATGGTGGGTCGTCAGATCACAGACACCGCGCAGGATTACGGCCTGTCGGTCGTCCCGCTGTTTATCCTCATGGGCTTGTTCGTGAATAAAGGTGGGCTTGCGCGCGAGCTTTACGCAGTTTCAAACGCTTTTCTGGGCCATTTCCGGGGCGGTATCGCCATGGCGACGGTTGCGGCATGCGGAGGCTTTTCAGCCATTTGCGGCTCGTCTCTGGCAACGGCGGCCACCATGTCCAAGGTCGCAATGCCGGAAATGCGCCGCTATGGCTATTCCGACGAGCTGTCGACGGCATCGATTGCAGCGGGCGGCACACTTGGTATCCTTATTCCGCCGTCGGTGATCCTGGTTATTTACGGGCTGCTGACCGAAACCTCGATTGGGAAACTTTTCGTTGCGGGTATCATTCCCGGTCTGCTTGGCATTCTGTTCTACCTGCTCGCCGTCAGATGGACCGTCGCGCGCAAACCCGAGTCGGGACCGGCGGGTGAACGTCACGGCTGGTCCGAGCGTTTGTCGGCGGTGCGCTCGGTCTGGGCCGTATTGCTGCTGTTCTTTCTGGTTATTGGCGGATTGTACGGAGCTTTCGATTTTCATCCGCTGAACCTGACCTTCAGCCCGACCGAGGCGGCAGGCATGGGCGCAATGGGCGCTTTCCTGATCGCTCTGTCACGAGGCGGGCTTACTTTGGGGTCGACGTTTGAGGTGCTGAAGGAAACCACCTATACCGCAGCGGCATTGTTCTCGGTTCTGATCGGGGCACAGATCTTTTCGAATTTCATCAACCTTGCCGGTCTGCCCGAAGCGCTCATCGCATTGGTTACCGCATATGAGGTGGAACCTTTCGTCGTGATCCTGATGATCCTTGGGATCTACATCATTTTGGGTTGTGTTTTTGAATCCCTGTCGATGCTGCTGCTGACGGTGCCGATCTTTTTCCCGTTGGTCACATCGTTGGGGTATGATCCGATCTGGTTCGGCATTGTTGTGGTTGTCGTGACCGAGATCAGCCTGATCACTCCACCCGTCGGTTTGAACGTTTTCATTCTGAAAGGCGTGGTCGGAGATGTGTCAACAGGAACAATCTTCAAGGGTGTTACTCCGTTCTGGGTGGCGGATATCTTCCGGCTGGCCCTGATCGTTCTGGTGCCATGGTTGGTGTTGGTTCTGCCTGAACAAATGGGGGCGATGGGGCACTGATGTTCTCTCTGACCGCACTTCCAGACGGGTTTCACACAGATCCCTATCCTGCCTACGCCGCTATGCGCGAAGATTCACCCGTCTGTTGGCAACGTGATGGATCGGTTATCCTGTCCCGATACGAGGATCTGGACCTTGTTTACCGGGACACCTCGCGATTCATATCGGACAAGAAAGCGGTATTTGGCCCCAAATACGGGGTCGACAGCCCCTTGTATGAACACCACACCACCAGTTTGGTGTTTAATGACCCGCCGCTGCATACCCGTGTTCGCAAGGTAATGGTCGGCGCGATGAACCCGCGCGCGTTGGCGCAAATGGAACCGGGTCTGATCCAGCTTGTCGATGGGCTGCTGGAAGAGATGCAGGTCAAGGGCAACGTCGAACTGATCGAGGATTTTGCCGGGGCAATCCCGATCGAGATCATCGGCAATCTGCTGGGTATACCACGATCCGAACGCGGCCCATTGCGCGATTGGTCTCTGGCCATTCTTGGTGCGTTGGAGCCGCAGTTGACGCCAGAGCAGGAAGAGTGGGGTAATCGCTCGGTCTCGGACTTCAAGGACTTCCTGCGGCATATCATCGAGGATCGTCGCGCCAACCCCGGAGATACGGCAACGGATGTCCTGACCCGGCTGATCCAGGACGACACGGATGGTGGCCTGACCGAGGTCGAGCTGTATCAGAACTGCATTTTCATCCTGAATGCTGGGCATGAGACCACAACGAACCTGATCGGCAACGCATTGGAGTTGTTGGACCGGCACCGCGACAAGCGGGCGGAGTTGCTGGCCGACCCGGATCTGATCGGTTCGGCCGTGGACGAGTTTCTGCGGCTGGAAAGCCCGAACCAGTTCGGCAATCGCCTGACCACCGTTGATGTAACGTTCCACGGTCAGACCATTCCGGCAGGTACTGATGTTCATCTGTGTATCGGTGCGGCCAACCGTGACCCACGGCAGTTTTACCGGCCCGACGAGATGATCTTGGACAGACGCCCCAACAAGCATCACGCCTTTGCCGGAGGGCCTCATACCTGCGTTGGTCTGACCCTCGCGCGTCTGGAGGGCCGGGTGGCCGTGGGCCGGTTTCTGGCCCGTTTTCCAGACTATCGCATCACCGACGGCGCCGAACGGGGCGGGCGTATCCGGTTTCGGGGGTTTGCACGATTACCCGCGCGGGTCTGAGAAATCCGGCGAGGGAAATTTACTCGGTAATTGATTGACCGACCGTACGGTTTAAAATATGATTTCACGAGACCGGCTTGTGGCAGCGCGGGGATCGCGACAAAGATGAGGAGACGCTCATGACTATCCAACAGATTTCCAGCTTTGCAGCCGGTGAGTGGGTTGCGCCCGGCGAGGGTGCCCGCGCGATAGCTAGCGCTGTGACCGGCGAGGTTATCGCCACAGCGGGTAACAATGCTTTAGATGTCCAGGGGATGTTGGACTATGCGCGCAATGTCGGGGGGCCGGCACTGCGCAAAATGACGTTCCATGAACGGGCCAAAATGCTCAAGGCGCTGTCCGTCCATTTGGGTCAGCACAAGCAGGCGATGTATGATTTGTCTTTCAACACCGGCGCCACGCAATCGGATCATATGATTGATATCGACGGCGGCATCGGAACGATGTTTGTCTTTGCCGCAAAAGGCCGTCGTGAAATGCCGGACGGACATGTCTATCTGGATGGCGATGTCGAGCAGCTTTCGCGCAACGGCACTTTCCTGGGGCAGCACATCTGCACCCCGCTGCAAGGTGTGGCAATTCACATCAACGCGTTCAATTTTCCGGTTTGGGGGATGCTGGAAAAGCTTGCCCCAACCCTTCTGGCGGGCGTTCCGGCGATTGTAAAACCCGCCACAAGCTCGTGTTATGTGACCGAGCTGTGTGTTCGGTTGATGCTTGAGTCCGGCATCTTGCCAGCGGGTGCATTGCAGTTGGTCTCGGGTGGTTTGGGTGACATGCTGGACCGTCTGACCATGCAGGACGTGGTCAGCTTTACCGGATCCGCCGATACAGCCCTGAAACTGCGCTCCAACCCGGTGATCCTTGAGAATTCGGTACGGTTTGTCGCGGAACAGGACAGCCTGAACTGTTCGATCCTTGGCCCCGATGCCGCGCCGGGCACGCCGGAATTTGACCTCTTCGTGAAGGAAGTCCAGCGCGAGATAACCACGAAGGCAGGGCAGAAATGCACCGCAATCCGTCGGATCATCGCGCCCGAACCGCAGGTTCAGGCGGTAATTGACGCGTTGTCGGCGCGACTGGCGAAAACGGTCATCGGTGACCCAAAGCTGGAAACCACCCGCATGGGTGCGTTGGTTTCGAACGGTCAGAAGCGTGATGTTCTGGAAAAGGCCGCTATCCTTGGGCAAGAGGCCGAGCGTGTCTTCGGCAACCCCGATGATTTCGCGGTTGAGGGCGCTGATGGCGAAAAGGGGGCGTTCCTGCCGCCCATGCTCTTCCACTGCGCCAATCCTGACGCGGCGCAGCGCGTGCACGACACCGAAGCCTTTGGTCCGGTCAGCACAGTGATGGGATATCGCGATCTTGACCATGCCATCGAGCTGGCGAACCGTGGGCAGGGCTCTTTGGTGGCGTCGGTGATCACCCATGATCCCGAGGTTGCGCGACAGGTTGCCATGGGATCAGGGGCGTATCACGGGCGTCTGTATTTCAACAACCGTGACTCGATGAAGGAATCCACCGGTCATGGTTCTCCTCTGCCGCACATGGTTCATGGCGGTCCGGGACGCGCCGGTGGCGGCGAAGAAATGGGCGGGGTGCGGGGTGTGAAACACTATATGCAGCGCACCGCCATTCAGGGTTCGCCCGATCTGCTGACAGCGATTGGCCGGAAATGGGTGCCTGGCGCGACCGAAGTCGAAGGTCCTGCTCATCCCTTTACCCGTCGGTTTCACGATTTGTCGATTGGCGAGACCCTTCACACGGCGCCAAGAACCATCACCATGGAGGACATTGAACACTTCGCCAACTTCACCGGTGATACCTTCTATGCGCATATGGATCAGGCGGCGGCGGAACGTAACCCGTTCTTCCCCGGCCGCGTTGCACATGGATATTTGCTGTTGTCTTTTGCAGCCGGATTGTTCGTCGAACCGAACGAGGGGCCGGTTTTGGCAAATACCGGTCTTGACGGGCTGCGTTTCATGAAACCGGTCGAGGCTGGTGACACCATCAAGGTGCGTTTGACGGTCAAGCACAAGACCAAGCGCAATGATGACTACGGCGAGGTTCGCTGGCACGTTACCCTGACACAGCAGGATGATGAGCTGGTCGCAGAATACGAGTTGCTGACCATGGTTGCCTACTAGGCACAAGTGCAGGTGCGCAGGGGCTGGATGGCATTTCTCTCCGGCCCGATTATACTGTGCTTATGAAAGATACGGCTCCAGAATGGTTCGAAACCTGCGTCAGCCAGTTGACCACAACTGGCACGCAACGTGTGTGGTCAGTTCTGGTCACGATTTTCGGTGATCTGGCCCAAAGCGGGTCTGACCAGGTTAGCGGCGCGCTGATCACAGCGCTGACCAACCTTGCGGGGATCAAGGCCGAAGCCACGCGTGTTGCGCTGCACAGGCTGCGCAAGGAAGGCTGGATCGAAAGCACGCGGGTCGGGCGAAACAGCGTGCACAGACTGACCGAATATGGCCGCAGTCAAAGCGCCGCCGCTGCCCCGCGCATCTATTCCCGCGAGACGAATACGCCAGAAACCTGGCATGTGCTTGTCGCCAGCAGTTCAGAAAGTTCGCGAAAAGAGCTGGCAGATCTGATGCTTACTGGAGACTATATTTCAGTTAACCACACAACAGCCATGTCGGCAGGACCCGTCCCGGAGAACCTTGAAGAACTGCTGGGTGTCGAAAGCAGCGCTATTTCGATCCCCGGCTGGCTGCGCGACCTTTGTGGCCCTGAAGTGCTGAAGTCTGCCTATGATCAGTTCTTGCACTCCATTCAAATCACCGAGCAAATGCTGCCTGTCGATGGCGTCGGCGATCCGCTTAAAATAGCGGTGCTGCGCGTATTGATTGTGCATGGGTGGCGTCGTTTGGTCCTGCGCCACCCATCCTTGCCTCCGGCCTTTTTGCCCGCCGATTGGAAAGGAGCGGAGTGTCGCGCGGCGGTGTCTCGACTGCTGGGACAATTGTCCAAACCGGATCTTGCAACGCTGGAATCTGCTGTGGGTGGTTGACTCGTTTTTTGCCGAGCTCGGGATGGCGCTCTTGGGGGTTGGAAGACGGATGTGAAAGAAGTGCCATTTAATGTTACAGAAAGCTGAAAGAAGCGATTACATGGTAACATAATGCTTGCGCCGAATCGATTGAGCATTTATTAACCGACCAGACGGTTAATGACTTGTGTTCCAATAGGAGACCAATTGATGGACGCCTTCATCTGCGACGCAACCCGCACCCCGATTGGGCGGTATGGTGGTGCGCTTTCATCGGTTCGCACGGATGATCTGGCGGCTATCCCGCTGGCGGCCCTGATGGCGCGCAACCCGCAAGTCGACTGGACCAGTGTGGATGACGTCATTTATGGCGATGCCAACCAGGCAGGAGAGAGCAATCGCAACGTTGCCCGGATGGCGGCACTGCTTGCCGGATTGCCGACGGACGTGCCGGGAACAACGATAAACCGCTTGTGCGCCAGTGGTATGGATGCCGTCGGAATGGCAGCGCGTGGTATCAAGGCAGGCGATTATGATCTTGCTGTTGCGGGTGGCGTGGAAAGCATGTCGCGCGCACCGTTTGTAATGCCCAAAGCGACGTCGGCGTTTACGCGTAGCAATGCGGTTTACGACACCACGATTGGCTGGCGCTTTGTGAACCCAAGGCTAAAGCAGCAGTATGGCGTCGATTCCATGCCGCAAACGGCTGACAATGTCGCTGAAGATTACGGGATCAGCCGTGAAGACCAGGACGCCTTTGCCGCGCGCAGTCAGGCACGATGGGCTGCGGCGCACGCGGCAGGCGTGTTCCAAGAGGAAATCACACCGGTTTCAATTCCGCAGCGCAAGGGCGATCCGATTGTTGTCGATACGGATGAACATCCTCGCCCGGGAACCACAGCGGAAAAACTCTCGGGCCTCAAGGGTGTAAACGGGCCGGAGAAAACAGTGACCGCTGGGAATGCCTCGGGCGTGAATGACGGTGCCGCCGCGATCCTGATGGCGAATGAAGTGGCAGCGGCAAAGAATGGTTTGACCCCGATTGCCCGTGTGGTTGGTATGTCTGTCGCGGGCGTCGAGCCTCGGGTCATGGGTATTGGTCCGGTTCCTGCCAGCCGAAAGGTTTTGGCGCGCGCGGGGCTGAGCATCGACCAGATGGATGTGATCGAATTGAACGAGGCGTTTGCGTCGCAAGGTCTGGCAACGCTGCGAGAGCTTGGCCTGCCCGATGACGCAGCTCATGTGAACCCGAATGGCGGTGCAATCGCCCTTGGTCATCCATTGGGGATGAGCGGCGCCCGACTTGTGTTGACCGCAGCGTACCAACTGAAACGCACCAAAGTGCGCTATGCGCTTTGCACAATGTGCGTCGGCGTCGGGCAAGGCGCTGCACTTATTCTTGAACGCGTGTAACGGAGGAGACGGGACATGTATGCCCAGATGGTAGAATCCGAGGCGTCAAACGATGATCCTGAAAAGCTTGCTGAGTTTCAGGCACGGATCGACGCGGATATCAAGATCGAACCCAAGGACTGGATGCCTCTGGGGTATCGCAAGACGCTGATCCGCCAGATCGGACAGCACGCGCATTCCGAGATCGTCGGGCAATTGCCCGAAGGGAACTGGATCACACGTGCGCCGACGCTGCAACGCAAGGCAATCCTTCTGGCCAAGGTGCAGGATGAAGCCGGCCATGGGCTCTACCTGTATTGTGCGGCCGAAACACTGGGTGTCAGCCGCGATGAGATCACCGAGATGCTGCTGGACGGTCGTATGAAATACTCGTCGATCTTCAATTACCCGACGCTGAACTGGGCGGATATCGGCGCGGTCGGATGGTTGGTCGATGGCGCCGCCATCATGAATCAAGTGCCGCTGCAAAGAACGTCTTACGGGCCGTACTCACGCGCCATGATCCGCATCTGCAAGGAAGAAAGCTTCCATCAGCGCCAAGGCTATGACGCGATCCGCAAAATGGCCGAAGGCACGCCCGAGCAGCGCAAGATGGCGCAGGACGCGATGAATCGCTTCTGGTACCCGTCGTTGATGATGTTTGGACCGTCCGACAAGGATTCCGTCCATTCAGCGCAGTCGATGGCTTGGAAGATCAAGATCAACACCAATGATGAGCTGCGCCAGAAATTCGTCGACCAGACCGTCCCGCAGGCCGAATATCTGGGACTGTCAATCCCCGACCCGAACCTGAAGTGGAACGAAGAGCGCGGGCACTACGATTTCTCAGAGCCGGATTGGTCGGAATTCTTCGATGTGATCAAGGGCAACGGCCCCTGCAACGTCGACCGACTGGCGGCGCGCAACAAGGCCTGGGATGACGGCAAATGGGTACGCGACGGGCTGTTGGCCCATGCGCGCAAGAAACAGGCCGGCAATCTGGCCGCCGAATAAGCTTACCCTGAGGAGGAAACCCGATGAATACCGAATGGCCCCTGTGGGAAATCTTCATCCGCGGTCAACATGGGATGAGCCACCGACATGTCGGCTCGCTGCATGCCCCGGACGCGGAAATGGCGATCAAGAATGCACGCGATGTTTACACCCGCCGCAACGAAGGCGTGTCGATTTGGGTGGTAGAAGCCAACAAAATCTCGGCCTCGTCGCCCAGCGACAAAGGCCCGTTGTATGAACCCAGCGAAAGCAAAGTGTACCGCCACCCGACCTTTTTCGACATCCCCGAAGAAGTGGGGGCGATGTGATGACCCGCGACGAAGCGTTTCAGCAGTTCCTGCTGCGGATGGGCGATAATACCCTGATCCTGGGCCATCGCGTCAGCGAATGGTGCGGCCACGCGCCAGTGTTGGAGGAGGATATTGCACTGGCCAACACGGCGCTGGACCTGATTGGACAGACCCAGATGTGGCTAGGCCTTGCCGGAGAGACAGGTGGTGGCAAAACCGCCGATGATCTGGCATTTCTGCGCGACGCGTGGGATTTCCGCAATGTGTTGCTGGTCGAGGTTCCGAACGGTGATTTCGGCCGCACCCTGATGCGCCAGTTCCTGTTCGATGCCTGGCATTCGATCATGCTCGGCCGTCTTCTGACATCTTCTGACGATCGTGTCGCCGCGATTGCTGCCAAAGCCAGCAAGGAAGTCGCCTATCATCTGGAGCGTTCGGCAGAAACGGTCGTAGGTCTGGGTGATGGAACCGAAGAAAGCCACACCCGGATGCAGGCAGCGCTGGATTACCTCTGGCCCTATGTAGGCGAGATGTTTGTCAGCGATGACATCGACGCTCAGATGGCTGCGGCCGGGATCGCGCCAAACCCGGCCGATCTGCGCGAAGAATATGATGCGCTGGTCAAACGGGTTCTGGCCAAGGCGACATTGACCCTTCCGGAAAGCCGATTTGCCCACAAAGGCGGGCGGGACGGGCGCATGCATACAGAACACCTGGGGCACCTTTTGACCCAGATGCAGTGGTTGCAGCGCGCATACCCCGGTGCAAGCTGGTAACATGTGATGCAACGCCACTCGACCGACCAGATCTGGGATTGGCTGGATGCCGTACCGGATCCCGAGATTCCGGTAATCTCGGTTGTCGATCTCGGGATCGTGCGCGATGTGCGTTGGGATGCCGAAACGCTGCTCGTGACGGTCACACCAACCTATTCGGGCTGTCCGGCAACATCCGTCATCAGCATGGATATCGAAACCGCTTTGCACGATCACGGTATCGAAGATGTGCGGATCGAAACCTGCATCTCACCCGCCTGGACCACCGATTGGCTGAGCGAAAAAGGCCGCGCCAAGCTGGAAGAGTTTGGCATCGCCCCGCCACAACCGGCGGGCGGGCCAGAGCGCTGCCCGCATTGCGGCAGTAAAGCAGTTGAAAAGGTCAGCCAGTTCGGTTCGACCCCGTGCAAGGCCCATTGGCGCTGCACCGACTGTCTGGAACCCTTTGACTATTTCAAGTGCATCTGAGGAGGAGCACCGGATGGCACGTTTTCATGACCTGAAAGTCACCGACATCCACAAAACCATCCGCGATGCGGTTGTCGTGACGCTTGAGCCTGTCAACGGCGCGGCGGATCAGTTCGATTTCACCGCAGGCCAATACCTGACGTTTCGCCGCGACTTTGACGGAGAAGAGCTGCGCCGGTCCTACTCCATTTGTGCGGGCAAGGATGACGGGGTACTGCAAGTCGGGATCAAACGTGTCGAGGGCGGCGCATTCTCCAGTTGGGCCAATTCCGAGCTAAACGTCGGGGACGTTGTGCAGGCGATGCCACCGATGGGCAGCTTTCACACACCGATCGATGCTGATGCGGAAAAGCAGTATCTCGGTTTTGCTGGCGGCTCTGGCATCACGCCGGTTCTGTCGATCCTGAAGACGACACTGACCCGCGAACCCAAATCCCGCTTTACGCTGATCTACGCCAACAAGGGCATCAACACGATCATGTTCCGCGAGGAGCTGGAAGACCTGAAAAACCTCTATATGGGCCGCCTGAACGTAATCCATATTCTTGAGGCGGATGCGCAGGAAATAGACCTGTTCACCGGTCTGGTGACGCAGGAAAAATGCGCTGACTTGTTCGAACATTGGGTCGATATTCAGAACGTGGACACAGCTTTTATCTGCGGTCCCGAGCCGATGATGCTGGGGATCGCTGCCGCGCTGCGCGCGCATGGTCTTGACGACAGGCAGATCAAGTTTGAACTCTTTGCCAGCGCTCAGCCGGGCCGGGCCAAACGCAAGGAAGGTGCGGCAGATGCGGGAACGCAGGCGAACCAAACCAGTGCATCAATTACTCTTGATGGGTCCACTCAGACGATAACTCTGCCCAAGGACCAATCCATTCTGGACGCAGCCTTGGAAAATGCCATGGACGCCCCATACGCCTGTAAGGCCGGTGTCTGTTCAACCTGCCGCTGCCGCGTTCTGGAAGGCGAGGTCGAGATGCTCGCCAACCACGCGCTAGAGGATTACGAGGTTGAAAAAGGCTATGTGCTGAGCTGTCAGGCTTATCCGGTTACCGACCGCGTGGTCGTGGACTACGACCAGTAAAGGGAGAAGACCGATGACTGACACCATGACACTCGACAGCTATCTGGCCGCAGGCGGTGTGCTGACCAACCCAACCAATGTTCCGCCACGCTACCGCGCCGAACTCATGAAGCTGATGGCCACGTTCGTGGACAGCGAACTTGCCGGTGCTGCCGGATTCGCCGACATCATCAATCAGGGGCCGGGCATCAAGGAACGGATCGCAGCCGCCAGGATTGTTCTTGAGAAAACGGATCACGCCGATCAGGTTCTCAGGATAATGGGTGAGTTTGGGGCCGATACCGAGAGATATGCCACACATCATCCGTGGACGGCTCGCTTGAATCGTGACGCAGATATCGGCGCGACCCGCAGCGCACATGACATGCGCCTTGCCGTATTCAATTATCCGATCTCGGGCTGGACCGACGCGGTCATCATGAACCTGCTGATGAGCCGTGCGGTCATGGAACAATTGGCCGAGTTTTCAATGGTTTCCTACCAACCGTTGGCTGAAGCTTTCCGCAGCATCGCCCCGGTCGAAGCCCATCATGGCGCGTTGGCGTTGGAAGGTGCTGTAAAGCTTTCCAGGAACGGAGAGACAGAGCAGATGCAGGACGCGGTTAACTATTGGTGGCCCCGTGTCGCTGTATCCTTTGGTGGCGATGATCTGAAACGGTTTGAGCTTCTGAAATCGCTGGGCTTGCGCCACAATGGCAACAACGCACTGAAAGAGCGTTGGGTTCAGACAGCAGGTGCCGCCGTGAAACAGCTGGGTCTGAAACCACCGGTCTAGTTCAGTGTGAACGCCAAAGGCGGGTTGAGAGGCTATTCCGGGCGCGGGCGATGTGAAACTCGCCCGGCGGTGCAAATCTCCGAATGCGGCCCGTTCATCCCCTTAGGTATTGTTGGTCCAACAGGTTCTGAGAGCAATGACCTGACGTTTCACGCCGGCTGATTGCTGTATTGGCATTTTCCTCTTTTCATATCCGAGTGATTGCGCAAACTGAGCGTAATCAAGCGCCAGATTAAACTCACCAGAAGACAGTGCCTTGGCGGCCGTTCTGGCGCGAGCAGAGTTTGAGGACATCACCGCCACAACGCACCGGAAGGAACCGCCATGGATTTTGCCCCATCGCCGCGCGCCACGGAAATGTATGACCACCTGAAAGCGTTTATGGAGGCGCATATCTACCCGCGCATACGCGATCACAAAGAAGAAATGGCGGCAGGCGGTTTCCCGGTTTCGTTTATGGAAGATCTCAAGGCGCTGGCCCGGGCCGAAGGGTTGTGGAACTTGTTCCTGCCCAGCCTGCGCGACGATGAACCCGGCACCCGGCTGAGCAATCTGGAATACGCGCCGCTGGCCGAACTTATGGGGCAGGTGGCCTGGTCTTCGGAAGTGTTCAATTGCAGTGCGCCGGATACCGGCAACATGGAACTGTTGCACATGTTTGCTACTCCGGAACAGCGCGAGACATGGCTGGTGCCGCTGTTGAACGGTGAAATCCGATCCTCTTTTGCGATGACTGAACCGGATGTGGCCAGTTCGGACGCGACCAATATTACCACTTCAATACGGCGTGAGGGGGATGAATACGTCATCAATGGCCGCAAGTGGTTCATCACAAACGCCTGCCACCCGAACACCAGATTGTTTATCGTCATGGGTAAAACGGATCCCAACGCGGATCGGCACAAACAACAAAGCATGGTCATTGTCCCGAAGGACACGCCCGGTTTTGAGATTGTTCGCAACCCCACCATTCTGAACATGCACGACCCCGAAGGCCATGCCGAGCTGGTCTTCAAGAATGTGCGCGTTCCGGTCAGCAATCTTTTGGGCGAGGAAGGCAGCGGGTTCGCTCTGGCGCAGGCCCGGCTTGGTCCCGGTCGCATCCACCATTGCATGCGTTCGATTGGTGCGGCGGAAATGGCGCTTAACCTGATGGTCGAACGCGCGCAGGAACGGAAAGCGTTTGGCAAGCAGCTTGCAGAACAGGGCGTGATCCGCGAGTGGATCGCCAAGTCCCGGCTGGAGATCGAACAGGCGCGGTTGCTGACCCTGAAAGCAGCCTGGAAGATTGATCAGGTGGGCGCCAAAGAAGCGTTCCGAGAGATTTCATTGATCAAGGTGGTGGCACCCAATGTGCATGCTGCTGTCACGGATCGCGCGATGCAGGTCTTTGGGGCGATGGGCATGACCCCGGATACACCGCTGGCCGACAGCTATACCTGGGCACGCGCGCTGCGATATGCAGATGGTCCGGACGAGGTGCATTTGCAGGCGATTGCCAAGCAAGAGTTGAAGAACTCGAATTTTGGCATGTCGGCCCAATGGCTGACCCCGCCATCGCGCTAGGCCCGGGGCGGCATCAGGTCTTGCGCGCCCTGCTTTGTTTGAGCGGTAGAAACTGGGTATTTGTCCCGCGGCAGGGGGTAGGAAGCGAAGGACAGGACGTCCTGCGAAAATCCTACTGCCCTCTGACCTCGCGCACCCATGCGATGATGGTTTGGCGCGCTTCCACGTCCATTTGAACCGCTGAAGGCGGTGGCATGGCATGGCTGATCCCGGCCTGCAGGTAAATCTGGTCGGCGTGCCGGGCTACATCGCCCGGCGTTTCCAAATAAACTTTCTTCGGGGCCCATTTCATGGTGCCATAAACCGGCTCGCGGGCATGACACATCGAACAATTGCCCAGCACAGTGTCATAGGCTTCTTCAAACCCAGCAGCCGACGCAAATTTTTCTTCGTAAGGTGTCAATGCCCTTGCTTCGGCGTCCTCCCATGTCTCGCCGGTTCTGACAGAAGACAGCCATGCGATCACGATCATGAGGATGACAGTGACACCCCAGGTCCAGTGCGGCCCTTTCCCGGTTGCGTGCATCGTGTTGAAGTAGTGACGAATGGTCACGCCGGTCAGAAAGATTAGGCTGGCGATGATCCATGAATACTGGGTGCCAAAGGCCAGAGGATAGTGGTTCGACAGCATGAGGAACACGACAGGCAAGGTCAGGTAGTTGTTGTGCGTCGAACGCACCTTGGCGATTTTCCCATATTTGGCGTCCGGCGTTCGACCGGCCTTGAGGTCTTCCACCACGATCCGCTGGTTGGGCATGATCTGGAAGAACACATTGGCCGTCATGATGGTTGCGGTGAACGCACCCAGGTGCAAAAGCGCGGCACGACCGGTAAAAATCTGATTGTAACCCCATGACATGGCCACCAGAATCACGAAAAGCAACAGCATTAGCGCGGTGGGTTGCTCACTCAGGCGCGACTTGCACATCTGGTCGTAAAGCAGCCAGCCGATGGTCAGTGACCCGCCTGAAATCAATATCCCCTGCCACAACGCCAGGTCCGCTTTGGTCGGATCAAGCAGGAACAACTCGCCCCCGACCCAATATATGATCATGAGCAAGGCCGCACCCGAAAGCCACGTCGTATAGCTCTGCCATTTGTGCCAGGTCAGGTGCTCGGGCATACGCGCGGGTGCGACCAGATATTTGACGGTGTGATAGAACCCACCCCCGTGCACCTCCCACTCTTCGCCATAGGCCCCTTCTGGCAAGGCAGGGTTCGGCTTAAGCATCAGGTCGAGCGCGATAAAATAGAATGACGCGCCGATCCACGCCATCGCCGTGATCACATGCAGCCAGCGGACGGAAAAGGCCATCCACTCCCACAAAACAGCCAGGTCATACATGGCGTTGCTCCTACATATCCAAGTTCTTTGGCACTCTAGGCGACAGAGGTTTCATCGGGTATTGCTACGAAAGATCAAGCAGTATCAAAAATAACAATACAATGTCAGTCTACAGGATCACGCGGTGCAACGCTCAGCTGCCGCGATAGGTCGCGTAGCTGAAAGGCGAAAGTAGCAGCGGAACATGATAGTGGGCGTGTTCGGACATCCCGAACCGGATCGGGATCAAGTCCAGAAAACGCGGGCTTTCAGGTGGCACGCCAGTGGTGTCGAGGTATTCGCCCGCATGAAACATCAACTCGTATTCGCCCGTCGAGAACTCGGCCTCGGGAAGGATTTGTTCATTGGTGCGGCCGTCCTCGTTGGTGAGCAGAGTTTTCAGCAACGTGCGGTCTGTTCCGTTGATCCGAAACAACTCGATCTTCATCCCACTGGCAGGGCAGCCCCGCGCCGTATCCAGGACATGTGTTGTAAGGTAACCGGCCATTTGCACCTCTCGCTAAGTATTGCTGTTACTATTGCAATACCTTCGCGGCAGGCAAAGGCAGTCTGTCAAAAGACTGCTTACAGTATTTTTTGAAAAACATAGGTGATTGTTTGGGTTATTCGTCTTTTCAGCAAGAGGGAAATTGATGTGACGCGGTATCCACGAGACATGACCGGCTATGGCCGGCAAGTGCCAAACGCAAACTGGCCAAACGGGGCCAAAATCGCAGTTCAGATTGTCCTGAACTATGAGGAAGGCGGCGAGAACAACGTTTTGCACGGGGATGCCGCATCCGAGGCGTTTCTTTCCGAAATCACTGGTGCGGCCCCTTGGCCGGGGCAAAGGCACTGGAACATGGAATCCATTTACGAATACGGCAGCCGCACAGGGTTCTGGCGGGTGCATCGGCTTTTGCAGGACCTTCCTGTCACGGTTTATGGCGTTGCCACAGCGTTGGCCCGTGCACCGGCGCAGGTTGCGGCGATGAAGGCCGCAGGCTGGGAGATTGCCAGCCATGGCCTGAAATGGGTTGAGCACAAGGACATGGACGCGGAAGAAGAACGCGCCCAGATCCGTGAGGCGATCCAGCTTCATACCGAGGTTGTCGGCAAGCCCCCGCGTGGCTGGTACACGGGCCGCTGTTCGATGAACACGGTCGATCTGGCCGCCGCCGAAGGCGAGCTGGCCTATATTGCCGACAGCTATGCCGACGATTTGCCCTATTGGGTCAAGGCCGGTGGCAAGGATCAGTTGATCGTGCCCTACACGATGGATTGCAACGATATGCGGTTTGCAATTCAGGCGGGCTATACCAACGGCGAACAGTTTGAAAGCTATCTCAAGGACAGCTTCGACATGCTTTATGCCGAAGGCCAAGCGGGCGAGCCGAAGATGCTTTCGATCGGACTGCATTGCCGCCTCATCGGCCGCCCTGGTCGCGCCATGGCCCTGAAACGCGCACTCGACCATTTCAAGAAACATGACGGAGTCTGGTTTGCCACCCGCGAACAAATCGCCGATCATTGGGCGCAAATGCATCCGCCAAGTCAACGGCTGACCCCGTCGGAAATGGACCAGCCAACCTTTGTCGCCGAATTTGGCGGCGTGTTCGAACACAGCCCGTGGATTGCCCAGGCGGCCTTTGATCTGGAGCTGGGTCCCACGCATGACAATGCCGCAGGGGTTCACAATGCTCTGGCGCGCGTATTCCGTTCTGCCACAGCCGAGCAGCGGCTTGGCGTCCTGACAGCCCACCCGGATCTGGCAGGCAAACTTGCTGCTGCGGGTCGTCTGACCAAGGAAAGCACGGCAGAACAGGCCGGAGCAGGTCTCGACATGCTGACGGATGAAGAGCGTGCGACCTTCACGGCCTTGAACGACACCTACACGACCAAGTTCGGCTTTCCTTTTATCATTGCGGTCAAGGACAACACCAAAGCAAGCATTCTGGAGGCTTTTCACCGTCGGATAGACAGTAATCGAGACACCGAATTCGCCGAGGCCTGCCGTCAGGTCGAACGGATTGCCGAGTTGCGGCTGTTCGAGAAATTCGCGCAATGACATCCACGCTGAAACTCCGGCCACTGACCGCCGAGGCCTTTGCGCCGTTCGGCGATGTCATCGAAGTGTCTGGCGCGGTGGACAAATACATCAATCAGGGAAAATGCGCGCGATACCATGATCGCGCCCAACTGGATTTCCATGAGGGGCGCGCAGGGATCAGCGTTTTCCAATCCCAGGCCTTCGACCTGCCCATCAAACTTGAAATGGTCGAGCGTCATCCCGACGGCAGCCAGGCCTTTCTACCGCTTTCAGATAAACCCTTTGTCGTTGTCGTAGCGCCCGACAACGCGGGTGTACCGGGAGAGCCGGTTGCATTCATGACCGCGCCCGGACAGGGCGTGAATTATCATCGGAACACCTGGCACGGGGTACTGACACCGCTTCATCCCCCCGGGTTGTTCGCCGTGGTCGACCGAATAGGAAACGGGCCCAACCTTGAGGAATATTGGTTCCAGAACGCCTACACGATCACTGAATAAGGGACATTGCCGGAAGAGGGGCCGGTCCACGTAGTTTTTTTGGGAGGAAAAACGCGATGTCAGATGCAACTTTAGGGACGCCGGAGCAGCTCCGCGACCCGAACTACACCCCGCCAATTCTGAAGGCGGTCCCTTTGGGAATTCAACACGTGCTGGCGATGTTCGTTTCCAACGTCACGCCAGCCATCATCGTGTGCGGTGCGGCGGGTTTCGGGTTTGGTTCAAACAGCCCCGATTTCCCGCAGATGATTTACATGATCCAGATGTCGATGTTCTTTGCGGGCGTTGCGACACTGTTCCAGACCATTGGGCTGGGGCCTGTTGGCGCCCGCCTGCCAATCGTGCAGGGAACGTCATTTGCCTTTATTCCGATCATGATCCCGTTGGTGGTTGGTAAGGGCGTTGACGCGATTGCAGTATTGATGGGTGGCATAGTCGTTGGCGGTCTGTTTCATGCCAGCCTTGGGTTGTTCATTGGCCGTATTCGCTTTGCGCTTCCGCCCTTGGTTACCGGTCTTGTTGTCACCATGATCGGGCTTGCGCTTGTCAAGGTCGGCGTCCAGTACGCCGCAGGGGGTGTACCCGCCATCGGTACCGAAGAATACGGCTCTGGTCTGAACTGGCTTATGGCCGGAACTGTGATTGTTGTTACGCTGGGCCTGAAGTTTTTCGCCCGCGGTATGTTGTCGGTGTCGGCGGTTCTGATTGGCCTGTTGGTCGGATATGTTGTGGCATTCGCACTGGGTCAGGTAAATTTGGGCAATGTTGGGCGCGCTGCTCCGTTTGCAATGCCGAACCCATTTCACTTCGGTATCGAGTTTTCATTCGCGGCGATCATCGGGTTCTGTGCTATGTCCTTTGTATCGGCTGTTGAAACGGTCGGGGATGTGTCCGGTATCACCAAGGGGGGCGCGGGACGCGAGGCAACCGACAAGGAAATTCAGGGCGCGACTTTTGCCGATGGTCTTGGAACTGCGGTATCAGGTGTCTTCGGGGCCCTGCCGAACACGTCATTCAGTCAGAATGTCGGCCTGATTGCCATGACCGGTGTCATGAGCCGCACGGTCGTAACCATAGGTGCCCTGTTCCTGATCATATGCGGGCTTATCCCCAAGATCGGCGCGGTGATCTCATCCGTTCCGATCGAGGTTCTGGGCGGTGGTGTGATCGTGATGTTCGGTATGGTGGTTGCAGCCGGTGTCTCGATGCTGTCGGACGTGACGTGGAATCGCCGCAACATGGTGATCTTTGCGATTTCACTCAGCCTTGGTCTGGGCTTGCAGTTAGAGCCCGGCGCTTTACAGCATCTGCCCGGAACTCTCAAAGTTCTGGCGACATCCGGGATATTGCCTGCTGCGATCATTGCCATTGTCCTGAATCTGGTTCTGCCCGAAGAGCTTTCGGATGAATCGACGGAAGAGGTGTCCGGTGGAATGGCAGGCCACGGGCTGGGCTCTATCGAACAGGACGATCACGTCTGACCGGTTCGGCCCGGACTTGTAAATGAAAAAGCGGCGCGCTAATCGCGCCGCTTCTTGGTCTCAAGTCTGGCATGCTTGCCCATCGCTCACATATGTAACGCGTTACTCGACGCTCGCCTTGACGACCACAATGGGATGTCGTCAGAAATCGACCTCAATCGCGATGCCTTTCTGTACGGCCAGCTCGACAACAGATGCAGCAACCGCCAGATCCTGAAGACCGACGCCCGTGCCATCGAACAACGTGATCTGATCGTCTGATGTTCGGCCCGGATTCGTTCCGTTGATGACCGCACCCAACTGGATCAGGTCACTTTCCCTGATCAGGCCCTGTGCCACGGCGTGTTGAGCCTCGCCAATCGAAATAGACTGTGCGATTTCATCTGTGAATACGGATGCTTTGGCCAACAACGCCGTCTCGACTTCCTGCTTGCCCTTGGTGTCCGTTCCCATGCACGCGATATGCGTTCCGGGGCTGACATGGTTTGCCATCAGGGATGGTGCAAAAGCCGAGGTGATCGAGATTATGACGTCCGCCTCGGTCATGCCGTCAAGTTCGACCGCTTCAAACGGAACACCGGCTTCATTGGCGACCTTTTCAATGTTCGGCAACATATCGGGATGGTAGTTCCAGCCAAGGACCTTTTCAAAGGTGTGGGTCTCCAGCGCTGACCGAAGCTGAAAGGTTGCCTGATGCCCGGCCCCGATCATACCGATCACCCGCGCGTCCGCACGGGCAAGGTGCTTGATGGATACAGAAGAGGCCGCCGCAGTGCGCAAGGCCGTCAAAAGGTTGCCGCCAACCATCGCTGACGGTTTTCCGGTGTCAGGGTCAAAAAGAAAAACAGTGGACTGGTGATTGATCAATCCGCGCTTTTCCAGGTTATTTGGCCAATACCCCCCGGCCTTCAGGCCCAGCGTCAGCCCGGCGCGATCAAACCCGCCTTTAAAGCCGTACAGGGCGTCCTCATGCCCAATGGCTTCGCGCACGACAGGAAAGTTATAGGCGTCCCCTGCAGCCATGGAGGCAAAGACCTGTTCGACGGCTTCAAAGGCCGCGTCGCGGGTCATGAGGTTGGCGATTTCGCGCTCGGGTACGATCAGCATGTCATTCTCCACTTGGAATTCGTGCGCCCGTGCGGTTCACCGACAAAAGCGGGCGCGCACAGGCGACTGTCCGGCCATGTTTGGCCGGAGGTTTGTTCTTTGAGCATTCAAGCTCAGTACGCGCGGCCGCGGGCTGACACCGGCCACACGCATTCGACCTTGCCATTCCGGACGCCAACATACCAATCGTGCACGTTTGCGGTTGGGTCACAGTGCCCCGGCACCAGCTTCAGTTTGTCATTGACCTTGAGCGCCCCGCTTGGATCCATCACGACGCCATGTTCATCCGAACATTTGATGTATTCGACATCGTCACGCCCGAAAACAACAGGCAGACCGCTATCCACCGACTGCGCCTTCAGACCCGCATCGACAATCGCCTTGTCCGCCTTGGCATGGCTCATGACGCTGGTCAGGATGAAGAATGCGTTCTCCCACTCGCCCTGGTCGATCCGGTTGCCGTTCTCGTCCAGGATGCGACCGTAATCGGCATCCATGAACGCATAAGACCCGCATTGCAGTTCATTATACACGCCCGAGTTGGATTCGAAGTAGTAAGACCCCGTACCGCCGCCCGAGACCAGCTCACACTCGATACCCTCGGCTTTAAGACCGTCTACCGCGTCTTTGACCATCGCGATGGCGGTATCCAGTTTTTCCTTGCGTGCCTCATAGCTGTCGAGGTGTTGCATGGCGCCCTGATAGGCCTGAATTCCGCTGAATTTCAAGTTGTCTGCAGCCTCAACCGCCTTAGCGATTTCAATCACTTCGGGTGTCGTTGTGACCCCGCACCGCCCTGCGCCGCAATCGATTTCCACGAAGACTTCCAGCTGTGTTCCATGCCGGACTGCCGCCGCCGAAAGGTCGGCGACATTTTCCAGATCGTCGACACACACGATAATGCGGCTGCCCAGCTTTGGCAGGCGTGCGAGGCGGTCAATTTTGGCCGGGTCACGCACCTGGTTCGAAACCAGAACGTCCTTGATCCCACCACGAACGAAAACTTCGGCCTCGGAAACTTTCTGGCAGCAGACACCGACGGCACCACCGATTTTTTCTTGCAGCTTGGCCACGTCAACCGACTTGTGCATTTTACCATGCACGCGGTGACGCATCCCGTGCGCCTTGGCATAATCGCCCATCTTCCTGATGTTGCGTTCAAGCGCGTCGAGATCCAAAATCAGGCTGGGTGTCTGGATATCTGCTTCGTCCATGCCGGGCTTGGCCGGAATGTCGTAACCTACTTCGAACTGGTCGAGAGTGCTCATATCTTTCATCTCCGTAATCCTATACCGGGGTAGTTTTTTGTTGGGGTGTATTCAGACATTCATCCAGGGCAGCCGGTCCAGATCGACATTGCCACCTGTAACAATCAGTCCGACACGCTTGCCCTTGAAGGCGTCCGGGTTTTTGAGAACCGTGGCCAGCGGAACGGCCGAAGATGGCTCCATCACAATCCGCAGGTGCTTCCATGTCAGTTTCATCGCATCGATGATCTCTTGCTCGGAGGCTGTGTAAATCTCTGAGACGTGGTTCGATACGAAATGCCAGGTGAGATCCTTCAGCGGCACCAGCAACCCGTCAGCAATCGTCTTTGGCGCATCATCCGCGATGATATGACCGGCTTTGAAGCTGCGATAGGCGTCGTCTGCCTGTTCAGGTTCTGCGGCAATGATTGCTGTTTCTGGGGCCAGATTGGACAGGGTCAAACAGGTTCCGGATACCATGCCACCGCCGCCGATTGGCGCGACGACTGCGTCCAGACCGTCGGTCTGCTCGATAAACTCGCGCGAACAGGTGCCTTGCCCGGCGATGACCCGAGGATCGTTGTAGGGGTGAACAAAGTCACCGCCCGTAGCGGCCTGAACCTCGGCAAATGTCGCTTCGCGCGACGAGGTGGAAGGTTCGCATTCTGTAATCTTCCCTCCATAACGGCGGACCGTGTCCTTCTTTGCTTGCGGCGCTGTCCGCGGCATGACCACGTTGCAGGGAATGCCCCGTTTCATCGCCGCATAAGACAGGCACGAGGCGTGATTGCCCGAAGAATGGGTGGCGACACCTTTTTCGGCCTGTTTCTCATCCAGCCCAAAAACCGCATTGGTGGCACCTCGTACTTTGAAAGCACCCGGTTCCTGAAAGTTCTCGCATTTGAAGAACAGCTGCGCGCCTGACAGTTCGTTGAGAAAGTCCGAGGTTCGCACCGGGGTGCGGCGGATATGGGGTTTGATCCGGTCATGTGCCGCAAGCATGTCTTCATAGGTTGGGATATACATTGTGCAATCCCTCATCATGCCGCGTTCTTCTGAACGGAACCGGGATGGCCGCGATAGTATTCCTGTGCCGCGGCAACTCCGGACCCCAGGTCGATGTTCAGGCCCAGGTCAACCATGCACATCTCAGCAGTGGCGATCCCGGACAGAGCCATGACATCCGTCAGGCTGCCCAGATGCCCAATCCGGAACACCTTGCCCGCGACCTCACCAAGGCCCACGCCAAAGGCAACGCCGTATTTTTCAGCTGCGTGCGTGACAATATCCGTCGCGTTGAAGCCGT
Organism: Ruegeria sp. SATB027; assembly: GCF_059613825.1. Taxonomy (NCBI): domain Bacteria; kingdom Pseudomonadati; phylum Pseudomonadota; class Alphaproteobacteria; order Rhodobacterales; family Roseobacteraceae; genus Ruegeria; species Ruegeria sp. SATB027. The sequence continues at coordinate 2,162 of NZ_JBXWTH010000073.1, read as the reverse complement.
TCGGCGTGCGGATTGCGCTTACGGTATCGGAATAGACCGCCGGGCTGCTGGCACAGAGCTCCAGCCCCCACGCGCCCACAGCGGCACGGATCCCTTCGGCAATCCGGTGGTGCCGGGCAAAAACGTTCTCCAGACCTTCATTCAGCAGCATAGAGCAGGCTTGATTGAGGCCATTAATCAACCCAACAGCGGGTGTATAGGGATAAGCATTGTTGGCGTATCCCTTGGTCATGTCCCGCACGTCAAAGAATGTACGGGGCAGGGTGCCGGTTTTGGTTGCTTCCATCGCTTTCTGGCTGAAACCGACGATGGCAAGGCCAGCGGGCAACATGAAACCCTTCTGCGACCCGGTAACGGCAACATCCACGCCCCATTCATCAAACCGGAAATCCATCGACGCGATTGATGAAACGCCATCAACAAACAGCAGGGCGGGGTGTTGCGCGGCGGTCAGCGCCCTGCGCACAGCAGCGATATCCGACTTCACGCCAGTTGCCGTCTCATTATGCGTGGCGAGAACCGCCTTGATCTCATGGTTTTTGTCGGCGGCAAGGATTTCTTCGTACCGGTCAGCCGGCAGCCCATCGCCCCACGGGGTTTCGACGATCTCAACATTCAGCCCATGGCGTTGGCACATATCGATCCAGCGATGGCTGAACATGCCGTTGCGGGCCGCCAGAACCTTGTCACCGGCGGACAGCGTATTGGTCAGGGCGGTTTCCCAGCCCCCGGTGCCGGTCGACGGGAAAATGAAGACTTCGGCACTGTCGCTTTTCAGAATTTTCCGAACGCCCGCGCGCGCAGGATGCAGGATTTGCCCGAACAATGGCGAACGATGGTCGATCGTGGGCATATCGCACGCCTTGCGCAGGCTTTCCGGGATGTTCGTCGGGCCAGGGATGAAAACGGGGTTTTGAAAGCTCATGGATGGTCTCCTTGCGTCCTTGCCTGCACAATAGGTTCCAGCCGCCTGATTGGAAATTTTTTTGAAAACGCATTTCAAAATTTGTATAATGAGATTTAACTTATAGTTGTCAGTGGGTTATATTTTTCATATTATGAAACGGTCTTTCATAAATGATCAGAGAGTTTTTATGGAATCGCAAGACAATGACCCGAAGCTCCGTCGCAAGGCCCGCGGAAGACCGCGGGGGTGGGATGACAAAACCGCGCAGAATACGATCAAATCACTGGATCGGGCGATGGAGGTTTTCGAGTATCTGAGCCAGGCCCAAGGCAAAGCTCTTACTGAACTTTCAGATGAAATGCGCCAGGCACCGGCCACTGTTTATCGTATCCTCGTGACGTTGCAGGGCAGGGGCCTGGTCGAGTTCGACCATGAAGAACAGGTTTGGCACATTGGCCCGCAGGCGTTTGTGATCGGCTCGCGGTTTCTGCGCCGTACCAGTCTGGTGGAACGGGCAAGGCCGATCATGCGCAAGCTGATGGAAACCACGAGCGAGACCGCCAATTTGGGCATTGAGAAAGAAGGTCTGGTGCTGTTCCTGAGCCAGGTTGAAACACATGAAAGCATCCGGGCGTTTTTTCCCCCCGGCACATTGTCACCCATGCACGCGTCGGGCATCGGAAAAGCGTTGTTGGCCCATATGGACGAAGACAGATTGAACCGAAGGTTGGCCGCCGCGAATTTACAGGCTTTTACGGATCAGTCGATTACCAGCCCCGAGGCGTTGAAGAAAGATCTTGCAGCCATCAGATTGCGGGGTTTTTCCGTGGACAACGAAGAAAAGACTACAGGTATGCGATGCATTGCAGCACCCGTTTTCGATATGAACAGAGAGGCGGTCGCAGGGCTTTCCGTGTCCGGGCCAACCAGCCGCGTCGGAGCAACCGAAATCGAACGGCTGAGCCGCCCGGTGATGGAAGCCGCGCGCCAGTTGACGCTGGCTATTGGTGGGACAGTGGTGTCTCCGCAACCCTAAGGTTTTGCCGCCAAATTGCGGCGAATGCTGACCCCGGATCCGTCTGCCGCGCCACAACACCAACGCGCGGAGATGTGCCTCGCAAACAAAAACTGAAACGCGATTCAGATGTACCCATCTCCGGTCACCCGATTTTCAGCACCCTCTCATTACTGAGCGACTTTTTGTTTGTGTTTATTGAACTGTTGGTCGAAGAGGTTTTTGAAGGGTCCGTTTTTC
>NZ_JBXWTH010000072.1:0-1383 GCF_059613825.1 Ruegeria sp. SATB027 | reverse complement strand
TCACAGAGCCCGTAGGATAAGTCCGTCCGGGGAAAGGGGAACTGCGCTCAAAATCCGATTTGTGCAACAGAGCCCATCACGACGCACAACAATACGACCGGGGTGCAGCTTTATTTGCACGTCCTGAGTATCCTCCGGGTCAGCGGCTTTGACGACAACAATAGCCTCCTGCTCAGCAGGATCACCATGCAGGGATGCGCTGCCGTTCTTCGGCGGCCAGAACTTCGGTTCGTTGCGCTGCCGTTTGTTCTGGTCCTTGTGAAACGCGATATACATCTGCGCGGATTTCCAGACACGGCGAATGGTCTTTTCGACTGTCGAAGGAGCTGCATCGGTAGACATGGCGGTTTGCCTTTTTAAAGGATTAACTCACGTGCATTTTCGGGGTGAGCGTCACACCCACAGCACTCAGCACTTTCAGCACTGTGCCAAATTCGGGATTGCCGTTTTCGCTAAGTGCGCGATAGAGGCTTTCCCGAGACAGGCCAGATTTGTCGGCCACGTTCGACATTCCTTTAGCCTTGGCAACATCGCCAAGCGCCGCTGCGATCAGGGCCGTGTCACTGGTTTCAAAAGCTGCTTCAAGATAGGCTTGAATAGCTTCGGGGCTGTCCAGATAATCAGCCGCTTCAAACTTCGTTGTTTTGACACCCATGTTTTTCACTCCAACTCTTTTGCCATCGCTTTGGCTGTTTTGATGTCCGCTTGCTGGGATGACTTGTCTCCCCCGCATAGCAAAATGATCAAAACGTCGCCGCGCGACACGTAGTAAACGCGATACCCCTTACCTTCAGAGACACGCAGTTCACTCACACCTTCACCAACCGGCTTCACGTCACCGGGATTGCCCAGGCTCAACCGCGTGATGCGAACCAAAATCTTGGCCTTCGCCCTTTGGTCTTTCAAGCTCTTGAGCCACTTGTCGAACAGGTCAGTCTTACGAATTTCTATCATACCTAAATGTAGCCTGCAAGCTACACCCTTTCAAGCGTAAACGATGTAAAGTGATGAAATAAAAGCACAAAACACCGATGAAAGGCAGGGCGCTTAGCGCCCTACCCGATTGATTTAGAAGCAATCAGGAACCCAAGCGTCGATCCGGGCTTTCTGTTCAGGGGTGACGCGCAAAGCCTTTTGATGCTCTGGATCGTTGAACAGCTTGTGCATCGCTTCGTTTTTCTCGCCCTTCTTGGACTTGCTGAACGAACGGTAGTTGTCGGTATCCATGTGCAAATCCAGAAGGTCTTTGTACAGTTTATCCAACTGCACAGCTTTGAGCCGTTTGAAACAGTTCTCAGCCGAGGGCGTCCAGATCGAGCGCATATCAGCGCCAACATCAGCCGCGATTTCCGCCATGAAGTCGGCCCGCTGGGTTGTAAAGCG
>NZ_JBXWTH010000071.1:0-8556 GCF_059613825.1 Ruegeria sp. SATB027 | reverse complement strand
TCGGTCGCTTGTTTGCCATTCGTGGTCCTCCGTTTCCTAAACATAGCGGTGGACCAGTTCAGTGGGGGAGGCTCAGGAAACTGATATGTGTTCGGCCTGTTGTGCGGCTTTTGCACATGCCGCTGGCCCCTATGGTGTTAGCGGATCCGGTCCAATTCAGAACCACGTGCTCAAAGCACTCTGTCGCAAGCTGGTTTTCCCGACCCGGTCTCACGATCCTTATGCCATACCGTCCATTGTCCTCTTCCGTTTCCGCCGCCTCGCAGCCGCAGACGCTTTACGCGTTGGCAGCCGGAGCCCGGTAGACTTCCCCTGTGTTCATCAAGGCCCAAACGATCCTCGCCATCTTGTTCGCAAGGGCCACGCGGACCAGCAGTGGCGGCTTGCGTTCGATCATGCGGGCAAGCCAGGGATCGGTTTCCGTTCTCTTACGCGAACGCCACATAACAACGCTGTTGGCACCGATGATCAGTAACCGCCTGAGCGAACGTTCTCCCATCTTTGTCGTTGCTCCGAGGCGCTGCTTGCCCCCTGTTGAATGCCGTCTTGGAACCAGCCCGAGCCAGGCGGCGAAGTCGCGCCCTCGCGGGAACGTTTCCGGTGGCGGGGCGAGGGCCACCAGCGCAGCTGCGATGAGCGGACCAATCCCGGGCACCGTCATAAGGCGGCGTGCCGTTTCGTTTGACCGCGCGCGGCGGGCAATCTCGGCATCCAGTTCTTTGATCTGACCCTCCAGCTGGTTCAACATGCTGATCAGCCTTTCTAAGCACTGGCACAGGCCTCCATTCAGGTTGTTTGCAAACCCACAATGGCACACCGAGGCCAGCGGGGGCCTCTACACCTTCAGAACCGTACAGGATTTCTCAAATGGAGCGATTTCTTTGCCGACCCGGTGGCAGAACTGGTCGATATGGAACTTAGAACGCTCTGTGGCGGGATCGTCCGGTGGTCCGGCGGATCTCACGAATTGATCGCATTTGAAGAAGGCGGACTTGTACGAAGCCTCGATAGCTTCCAATCGGGTCAGGTCGAAGACTTGGTTGCGGAATTTGGCCTCAACCCAGCTGAAGTTACCGAAGTGCGCGGAGATTCAGACGATCAAGCCATTTGGATCAGATATCTGAAATAATGAATCGTCTGCACCCGCTACACTTGCGTTCCCCAGCAATCCACTTATGAAAGTGCCATCAATTGACCTAGGGAAAGCTTGCGATGCGCATGCGCGATACGTTCATCAAACCGATGCACCCTGAAGGCATTCGGTTTGTCGCGATCTTTGCCGCCATCACGGTCGGTCTGTTTCTCCTGTCCGACATTCTGGGCTGGATTGGCGTCGGCCTTACGATCTGGTGCTACTATTTCTTTCGCGACCCCGAACGCGTATCACCGACAGGGGAAGGCTTGATTGTCAGCCCGGCGGATGGGGTGGTTTCGCTAATCGAAGCGGCAGTGCCGCCGAGTGAGCTTGGGATGCCAAACACGCCCCTCACTCGTGTCAGTGTATTCATGAGCGTCTTCAATTGCCATGTAAACCGAACGCCCATTGAAGGTGAGATCACCGCCGTTGCCTACCGCCCCGGCAAGTTTTTCAACGCTTCCCTGGACAAGGCCAGTGCCGATAACGAGCGCAACAGCCTGCGTATTCGAATGACAAACGGTCAGGACCTGGCTGTGGTCCAGATTGCCGGCCTAGTGGCCAGACGGATCGTCTGCTTTGTGAAATCTGGCAACGCGCTTCAAACCGGAGAGCGATTTGGATTGATCCGTTTCGGTTCCCGTCTGGATGTTTATCTTCCAGATGGCGTGGAGCCGCAGGTGCGTGTCGGGCAAACGATGATTGCCGGCGAAACCATCCTTGCCAGTTTGCACACTTCCAATGAAAAGTAGGTGGCTGGATCAGTGACAGAACCATCCGAACAGGAAGAGACCGGGTTTGCTCTGATCCATTTGCTGCCCAATGCACTGACAATAACAGCCATTTGCGCGGGCCTGTCGGCAATCAGATTTGGCGTTCAGGGCAACTACGAGCTTGCGGTGCAGTTGATTATAGCCGCTTGTGTGCTGGATGGGTTGGATGGGCGCATTGCGCGCTTGCTCAGCAGTGACAGCAAAATCGGGGCAGAACTGGATTCGCTCGCGGATTTCTTGAACTTCGGCGTTGCCCCGCCGCTTGTTCTCTATTTCTGGGCCTTGCAGGATGTACGCAGTGCTGCATGGCTCGCCGTGCTGTTTTTTGCGGTGTGCTGCGTTATGCGCCTTGCTCGGTTCAATGTGGGCAGCAAGTCCGAGACCTGCGAACATGACAGCGCTTTTTTTGAGGGGGTTCCGGCCCCTGCAGGGGCGCTGCTGGTCATGTTGCCAATGTATCTGTCCTTCGCTTTCGCGGATGCCCCCGCGCTGCCCAGTATGTTGATTTGCCTCTTCATCGTGATCATTGGTCTTTTGCTTATCAGTCGCATACCGACCTGGTCTTTTAAAACCACGCGGATTTCACGCGAGAACGCAAAGTTTTTTCTCATCGGTGTCGCTGTTGTTGGCGCCGCGCTGCTAACCTTTGCCTGGGCCACGCTGATCGCGCTTTGTGTCGGATATGTGGGAATGGTCGCCTGGGCGTGGATTGACAGGGAAGTACCTTCTAACCGTTAAGGATACGATATGGACATCAAAGCCGTTCAAACCTCTTACGCTCGCTGGGCACCCGTCTATGACAAGACGTTTGGGGCCGTCACCAATGTCGGGCGGCAGCATGCGGTTGACTATATCAACAGACGTCCTGGCAAGGTTCTGGAGGTTGGCGTGGGCACCGGGCTGTCACTGGAACATTACGGACCCAAGACTCAGGTGACCGGAATCGACTTCAGCGAGGACATGCTGCAAAAAGCACGCGGCAAGGTAAGAGATTTATCCCTGAGCCACGTTGCGGAGCTAAGGCAAATGGATGCCCGCGCACTTGATTTTCCGGACAACCATTTCGATACCATTGCGGCGATGCATGTGCTGTCCGTCGTTCCAGAACCGGAAAAGGTAATGGCGGAAATTGTGAGGGTCTGTAAACCCGGCGGCAGTGTGGTGATTACTAACCATTTCAAACGAGAGCGAGGTCTGCTGGCAACCTTGGAACGCGCGTTTGCACCAATTGCTAACACAATCGGTTGGCACTCTGACTTCGAAATCGACACGGTATTACAAGAGCAAGCGCTAACTGTCGAAGAGCAAAGAGCCCTACCACCGATTGGGATGATGACCTTTCTGGTTTTGAGAAAATCAGGGGTTGCATAGGGTTCTAATAAAAAATTAGCGCCGCCTAAAACAGGAAGCCGAGCAGAATGACAGGTATTGCCAAGTTGATGACCCGAGCATGTGAGGTATTGGCGAAGACAGGATCAAGCGGTCATTTCCGCAGTGTACTCGTCCCAGAGGCTGAACGCGCCGGAACGAGCGTGGCGGTATGAGTTTGCGGTGAGTTGATATCGGCTGGGGCGGAAGACCAGGTTGATTTGGTCATGCGCTGAGAGAAATCTCTGAGCCTGTAGGTGAGACTTGAACCGGCCCATGATCTTTTCTCGTTTGCGGGTTGGTTGGTGCGACACTTCGATGGCGTTATTCAGACCTTTGTGGGCATGATGGTCAGCCTCTGGTGCAAGTATTTTGATCGGCTTGATATAGCTGCGCAATTTGTCGGTGATGACTACCCTGGGTTCGCCAAATTTGGCAACCAGCCCATGGAAGAAGCGCTTTGCAGCTTTGGCGTTTCGGCGCGTTTGCAGGAGAATGTCGAGCACGTCACCATTTGCGACGATCGCCCGCCACAACCAGTGTTTCTTGCCTCGGATCATGATTACGACTTCGTCCATGTGCCACTTGTCATTCGGCCATGGACGATCCCGTCTGATACAATCTACAAAGTGTCAACCGAAGCGATTGACCCATAGCCGAACTGCTTCCCGGCTTACGATCACGCCCCGAGCAGCCAACAGATCCTCAACGTCAGCTGTGCTCAACCCAAAGCGATGGTAAGCCCAGACCGCGTAAGCAATGATCTCACGAGGAAAGCGAAAACCTTTCAGGAGTGGCATGATCGTTGGGATGTTCATAAGCGCGACATAGCTGGATCATTCAACGTGAACAACTTGGCAATACCGTCGAGTTAGGTTCTTTCGCAAACTTCTCTGAGATCTGCATACATGAAGCTGGAGGGACGATTGTCCAGCCAGTTGGCTGAACTGCTGAAAAAGACGGAATATGGGCTTGAATTGACCTTTGCTGATCTTCTTGAAGACTGTTCGGAAACTACTCGATGGGACCGAACATGAGATCACGTACGTTCGACAATTGGGCAACAAGGCCGAAGACAGTTACTCAGCTGCGTCCACGCGAACCGTCCTGATGCTGGGATCAATACGGCTGTAGGCGGCCAGAAGTCGCGCCGACCACTTCTGCGAAATATAATCGGCCATGAATCGTGACGGTGCGATAAGGACAACACGCCCCCCTGCCCTTTCAGCTTCGGACAGATGTTGAAACCAGCTTGCCCACAGTTCCGGATCGCGACCGTGTAGAATCGCCTGTACCTGCGACCACACATCCCCAGCTGGGCTGTCAGGGGCACTGGGTTTGGTAGCAAAGGGTACGACATTCGTTTCGGGTTCCGGCACGTCAGTCATCCGGGCTTGAAAGTCCGATCCGATAACAGACCACACCTCTTCGGTGTCAATCAGGATTTGTTTCAGATCGATCTCGTACACGGCTACACGACCCCGCGCTGAGGGCCGTTTTACCGTTACCCAACCTAATGTGCGAAATCTGGACATTTCGCGCTTTACGGTTCTTTCGTTCACTGCCCACAGGCGCGAAATTTCTTCCCGCCCAATGGATAATTCGTTGTTGCGCCAGTTATACCGGGTCGTAATCAACGCAATGATACGCAAAATACTTCGTTGTCGATGCTTGTCGCCTGACAGCGCATGAACGGTCAGAGCAGATAGTATATCATATTTCAAAGCCGGCGCATTTCGCCCGACCGGTTTCGCAAGCTGCATATCCGTTCTCACCGCTCAGTCTGCCTCTGGCGGGTGTGTCCCGCCAATCTCGCGCCGTTTGCCAACGCTTTTCGTCATCTTGGCCTAATTAGCGTCCAAAGCTTCGATTCTGTCAAGCCAAGACTGGAACATCGCGAGATCTTGCGCAGATCAAACTCAAAAAACGAAAAGAAATTTGGTGAAATATTGGTGATGGGGGTCATTCTGTGTGTCCCCTTATTGGGTCTTTGTGTCCCCCTATATGTGGTTATTTCCTTCGGTCCGTCCCCCTAAATACTGGCTGGATAGGGCTGTCTTGATCGTTTTGTTCCACCTGGGGCGGTCGAATCGCTTCGGGTGTTTTTGCGCCTTGTTTTCTTACCCGTGGGTAAGATCGTACTCTCATCATAATTTCTTTTGCGTAAAGTGCAAATCAAGCGTAAATAAGAAACGAGCAGAAATTTACGTTCCAAACTAAGAGACCCGAGGCATGTACACGCACGAAGACCTGAACGCATTGCGCAATCAGTCCCTCAAGTTGCAGGGGTGGATTCGCCAGCAGACCTTTAGCCCTGAGATGGAGAAAACGCTCCGCCGGTTTTCCAGCTGGGAAGTGTCCGAACTGATCTTCCGGGTGAACCAGTCAACCTTTCGCGGAAAGCTTGCAGCCGATCCTTCCCTGCCCGGTGGAGAAGTTGAGCCCGACGGGCGTCAGCGCTGGTTCAGCCTGGAAGAGGTGAACGAACTTCGGCGACGGCTCAAGATTAATCGCAAGTCACTGATGCCCCCTCGCCCTGAAGGCAAGCGCGCCATTCGTTCGGCTGTCGCAAACTTCAAGGGTGGCGCGGGAAAGTCGACCGTGGCGCTGCATCTTGCCCATGCAGCCGCCCTGGATGGGTATCGGGTCCTTGTGGTGGATTTCGACCCTCAGGCAACACTAAGCCATTCGATGGGGCTGACGGATGTGGCCGAAGATTATACGGTCTGGGGGATCATGGCGCGTGATCTCATTCGTGAAACAGAACGCATGAATAACCGCCCCGCCGCTGCAGAATCGGGAACTGCCCTGCCCCGCCGGGAGTTGCCGCCCGCGATAACAGATATGGGCCTAGGCGATCTGCGAATTGCTGATTTCATCAAGAAGACCTCCTGGTCGACGATCGATGCGATACCTTCCTGTGCGAACGCAGCCTTTGTTGAATTTGCGTCGGCCCAGTACCGGCACCTGAATCCCGAATGGTCCTTCTTTGCGGCGGTGTCCCGGTATCTGGATCAGATTCCGGATGACGCCTATGACCTTATCCTGTTCGATTGCCCGCCCGCAATCGGATACCAGTCTATGAACGCGGTCTTTGCCGCAGACATGCTTTATATCCCTTCTGGGCCCGGATATTGGGAGTATGACTCGACCACATCGTTCATCGGCCAATTGGCAGAAGCGTTGGAAGACCTGGCCTATGGGTTCGACAAAACCTTACCCACGGGTAAGATTGGGTTGCCCAAAACCTTCTGTGAGTTGCGGTTCCTGTTGACGCGGTATGAACCGGGCAATGCGTTGCATCTGGCGATGTTTGATGCCTTTAAGAAGGTCTTTGGCGAACATGTCGCACAGCACCCGGTAGAAATGACCCGTGCGGTGGAGCAGTCTGGACGTTTTCTAAGCTCGGTCTACGAAATGGATTACCGCGAAATGACTCGCGAAACCTGGCGGCGCGCCCGCTCAACTTTCGACAATGTGTATGAGGAATTCCGGGGCGTAATGTTATCGGCCTGGGACAAGGTGGAGGATGACGCATGAGCCGCAAGCGGAGAATGTTCGATATTGATCTACCGGCTATGGATGACATTCCTGTTGGTAAGGTGCCGGATAAAGTTTTCGAAAAACGACGTGGTCCAATGGCCGCTGCAATTTCGGAAAATGCCGACGCTTTGCGTGATCAGCAATCGACAGAGCAATCCATCCGTGCAGAAAACGATCGTCTTGCACACGAACTGGTTCGGCTGAGAGCTGAAGGTTTGGTGACAGAACGAGTGGTGCTGAACGACGTTGTAACGGAAAAGCTGACGCGAGATCGCAAACCCGGTCCCGATCCAGAACTGGATGAACTTAAGGACTCTATTAGGGAGATCGGCTTGTCCAACCCGATCCGCCTGGAGCGGAGATCGGACGGGCTGTATGAATTGATCCAGGGCATGCGCCGTTTGTCTGCCTATCGTGCCTTGTACGATGAGACCGGTGACGAAACCTACGCCAGAATTCCAGCGGGGATTTCTGATGCGGGTGATCTGGACAACAGTTATCGGCGTATGGTCGACGAGAACCTGATCCGAAAGGATATCTCATTTGCGGAAATGGGCGCCCTCGCCCGTGCATATTCCGAAGACCCTGCGAATGACTGTCCGGATGTCGACAAAGCGGTGTCCACGCTGTTCAAATCTGCCAGCTACACAAAGCGCAGCTATATTCGGTCTTTTGCCAGTTTGCTGCTGGTGCTGGACAAAGTTCTGACCCACCCGAACGACATTCCGCGAAACGTGGGTGTTGAGCTAAAGCGCAAATTTGACGCGACACCAGGTCTGGTTCGCCAGGTAAGCGAGGCACTGAAGAGTGAGCCTGATCGGGATGGCGCGCGTGAAGTCGCAATTCTGAGGTCATTTCTAGGTGAGCCAGAAGCTGTGCCCTCGAAGAAGACGGAGGTCGCCAGTGCAGGTAAACCACGCCGCGCGAAAACAACTTTTCAGGTTTCGGGCAGGGCAGGGATCGCGAAATGTGCTGCTTCTAGTGGAAGGATCGAGGTGCGGTATGATCTGGATTTTACCCGCGTTGATCGAAGCAAACTGGAGGCAGCAATTGCCGCGCTGCTCGACGCGCTTCCCGAGGAGGATGATCTTACCCACGGGTAAGATCACGAACTAGCAAGTCAGGTGAAGGCGTCGGAAAGGTTTCGGCGCCTTTTTTGTTTTGCCGCGCAAAGGGTAGGGGCCTTGAGTGACATTGTCGGGTACATCCACTGTCCAAGCTGAACCGGAGGGCGCGGGCCATGGCGTGAACGGGGTAACCGGCATATCAAAGCTTGCTGTCAAACCAAGTATGAAGTTTCTCAAAATATCGATTATGGACATAATCTGCTTAGGCATATATCTCCGGCCTGTCGAAAACAGGTGGCGCCGGGAACGTCGCGCTTGCCCCGCCGACCCGCCGAACGTCAAACTTACCTAGTGCGCAAGCATCGTCGCGATGTTTACAGTCGAAGATCAGTCGGTTGTGATTTGAGGCATATGTAGTGTTAGCCACTTGCATAAACTACAATATATGCCAACAGCGCTGGCTAAGCATCCAAAAAAGATGTGTCGCGAGCTCTGGGGTCTGGTTGACGCGCATGTGTGATCTGAGGTTTGTACTCGTCGAACAGTTTTGAACAGGTTGTTTGAGCATGATCTCATTGAACGGTATTGCCAAGTTGTTGACCTGAGCATGTGAGGTATTGGCAATGGCAGGATCAAGCCGTCATTTCCGCGGTGTAATCGTCCCAGAGGT
>NZ_JBXWTH010000070.1:0-50059 GCF_059613825.1 Ruegeria sp. SATB027 | reverse complement strand
CTAAACCTCAACCTCAGATGCCCACCGTCTCTCCGGCGCGTCTCAACCGTCTTTCCAGTCCGTCAGGCCAACCTCAGCTGCGCCGGTGAAGGGGGTTCTAAGTATTACTCTCAAAACCCGCAAGCGGAAAATGACGTTATTGGTCTTTTTTTTGAATTTTCTTTGTTTATTGCTTTATTTCAACAGCTTACAATCATTCAAAATTGACCTCCACCCTTCTGTCCGGGTACTTTTGGGCACGATCTGACTGGCAAGCCCCATAAGACAAAATGGGCCGACACAAGATATAGAGACTCCGCGATTTCAAGATACAAGTCAGGGCGACTCGAAACGGGAAAACGAGTCGGAACTGCGACCAGAATCCGGTCAGAAACCTCTCACCCCCGCCGGACGCCTAATACTGCGGGTCGCTCCCTGCCGGGATGTGGACGGAACAGGCACAATGTCCGCTATTGAACGCCCTGTCTTGCGCATCCCCTAAAGATGCGGTCAGGTTCCACCAATTCACTCTTCGATCCGAAAGCAGATCAGCAATGGCGCGCAACATTCAGTTTCCTTTGGTCAGAACCGTCGGATTTGACGGCGCGTTGGTGACCTTTGCGGATAGGATGAGCGACACCGCGAACCGGGCAGCACTGGCGTTTCGGTCTGAAGTCGATCGTCTGCACTGGGATGAGGTGACCGAGTCGTCAGCCTCCCTGGGCTCGGCCTTTGTTCGGTTCGACACGCAGCGCATCTCTCATCAGAAAATGCAGCAAAAGCTTCGGGATCTGGTTGACCAGAAAGACTGGTACACTACACCCCTGCCCGCGGGTCGCAGGTTGTGGCGCGTTCCGACGGTTTACGGGACCGACCTTGCGCCCCAGCTTGACGATGCCGTCGCTGCTGCCGGCCTGTCACCGGAAGAAGCAATACGTCGGCTTGGACAATCCCGCGTGCGGGTTCTGACCATCGGCTTCGCTCCGGGGCAGCCTTATCTTGGGCCTCTGGGGCCCGAATTCAACATTCCCCGGCTGCAAAGCCTGACCCCCATGGTGCCGGAAGGGGCTTTGGTTCTGGCGATCTCGCAATTTGTTCTGTTTTCCGGGCCGACGCCAACCGGGTGGCGGCATATCGGGCAGACCGCCTTTCGGTGTTTCCGTCCCGAAAGGGTCGAGGCCTTTACCCTCAGACCCGGCGATGAACTGTTGTTCGAGCCCGTTTCCCGCGACGTTCTGGAACACATCAGAGTCAACAACGAGGACGGCACAGGCGGCGCAACCTGTGAGGAGATCGCGCCATGAGCCTGATCGTCCACCGGATTGGCCCGGCCTGCACCATTCAGGATCAGGGGCGCACAGGTTTTCTGGATCAGGGGCTGTCCCGATCAGGGGCCGCGGATATTCTGGCCTTGCACGAAGGGGCGGCGTTGCTGGATCAAAGCCCAAACCTTGCGGCGCTGGAGATGGCCGGGATGGGAGGCGAGTTCGAGGCGACGCATAACACGCGCATCGCCCTGACTGGCGCACGAATGCAGGCCAGCATTGATGGCAGCCCTGTCGCCTGGAACGCCTCGCACCAACTGAGCGCCGGGCAAAGGCTGGTCATCGGGGCGACGCTGGCTGGAAACTACGGCTATCTGCATCTGGGCGGCGGTATTGATGCCGAGGTTTTTCTGGGGTCCCGCTCCACCCATCTGACAGCGCGGATTGGCCGGGCGTTACAGCAGGGTGACAGGCTGACCTGTGGACCGGATGCAGGCAACAGCGGGATGAAACTGGCCGCTGCCGAGCGGTTTTCGGGCGGGGTGCTGCATGTGGTTGCCAGTTTTCAGACATCTTTGTTTGACGGCGCGACGCTTGAACGGTTTGCCCAAACCAATTTCCGGCGCGGCGCACGCGCCAACCGGATGGGCATGCAGGTAGATAGCGACGGCGATGGCTTTGCCGCCTCGGGCCAGCTGAATATCCTGTCCGAGGTGATCACCCCCGGCGATATCCAGATGACCGGCACTGGCGACCCGTTCATCCTGTTGCCGGAATGTCAGACCACGGGCGGGTACCCTCGTATCGCGACCGTTCTGCCATGCGATATGCCCCGCGCGGCACAGACACCCGCAGGCGGCGACATCCGGTTCGAATTTGTCAGCATGGAACAAGCTGAAGAAATGCACAAAGCGTTCCTGTCAGACCTTGCGCGCCTGCCCTCAAAAGTCGAGGCACTGGTGCGTGATCCCCATGACATACCGGACCTGTTGTCCTACCAATTGATCGGCGGAGTGATCTCTGCCACCGACTAAGGAGATGTGCCAATGCCAAGCGTCGATCTGAATGCCGATATGGGGGAAAGCTTTGGCCCTTGGAAGATGGGCGATGACGAAAGCCTGTTGAAAATCATCACCTCGGCCAACATCGCCTGTGGGTTTCATGCCGGTGATCCGGATGTGATGGCATCAACGATGAAACTGGCGGCCGAAAACGACGTAGGCATCGGCGCGCATCCCGGCTTTCCAGATCTGCAGGGGTTTGGCCGGCGGAACATGAAGCTGCCCCATGACAACCTGCGCAATCTGGTCCGGTATCAGTTGGGGGCCGCAATCGGCATGGCCACGGCGGTTGGTACCAAGGTACGGCACCTGAAACTGCACGGGGCGCTGGCCAATATGTGTTCAGCCGATATCAATATGGCGCGCGCCTGTTATCAGGGTGCACTGGATGTTGATCCCGATATCATCGTCATGGTGCTGGCCGCGACAAAACAGGAAGCAGCCGTGCGTGAGCTCGGGTGCAATTGGGTGGGCGAGATTTTCGCTGACCGTGCATATAACGACGACGGAACACTGGTTGATCGCAGCCTGCCCGGCGCCGTCATCCACGACGCCGACGTCGCCGGACCTCGCATCCTGAACATGGTCCGCGAAGGTGCGATCATCACCGAAAGCGGCAAGCGGCTGGAAACGTCCATCGACACAATCTGCCTGCACGGCGACGGCCCGACCGCGGTTCAAATCGCCCGCTCGGTTCGCGACAACCTGATCGGGGGCGGTGTCGAGGTCACAAAATTCACCCGCTAGTCAGCTTGGCCAAGCGGATTCGCTATACGCAGTTCTTCCAATTTGGCAGCAGGAGTTTCCCTTGCGGCCAGAACCAGACCTCTGAGCAATGTGCAGAGATTTGGAGATAGAGCCCAAAGAATTCGATGCGGCGCGCGGCATGGATTTCTGCATGGGGTGCGCCTCATCGCTGACCGTTTGACTGACATCAATGTCAAACCCGTCATTGCCTGAAAAGGATCATCAGAGCACTCCGAGAATTCAACTTCGAACAATCTGCGGGACAAGCGCCGAAACACTCACTTTCGTGGACCAACTATGAACCGATATTCACAGGCAGCAAAAAGAGTTCGACAAGATTTACCCACTGTGCCTGACCTACGCGATTTAATAAGGTTTGCCACACTTGCCGCGAATTCACACAATACGCAGCCATGGAAATTTCGGATTGCCGAAGACGCCATTGATATCTTGCCAGATTTCACAAGGCGGACCCCGACAGTCGATCCCGATGACCATCACCTCTATGTCACGCTTGGATGTGCCGCAGAGAATTTGTTGATTGCAGCAAACGCGAGTGGCCGCGCCGCAAAAGCGACAATCCAGAAGGATGAGGCGGACAATACCTTTGTCAGGATCACGCTGGGTAATGGTCCCAAGACCAACTGTGCGCTGTGCGATGCAATCCCGAAACGACAGTCTACGAAGTCCGAGTACGATGGAACGTCGCTGTCCGAAGTTGAGTTGCGCGCGCTTGAAAGCTCGGCTGTGTGCCAAGGTGTAAATGCTCATTTCATCACGGACCGTACAAAGATGGAACAAGCGCTAGAGTTCATTCAGGCAGGCAACAGCGCGCAAATGGATGACCCGGAGTTTGTAAAGGAGTTGAAGAGCTGGATACGCTTCAGCACCGATACATCGATCAAGGCAGGCGACGGGTTGTCTGGGCCTCCTGCGGGAAACCCGAGTGCGCCAGACTGGCTTGGTTCATTCCTCTTTCGTCTCGTGTTCAGGAAAAAGAAAGAGAACGAAAAACTTGCCAAACAATTACGGTCTTCCGCCGGATTGGTAGTCTTCGTGGCTGACAATGAAACCCAAGAGGGATGGATAAACGTTGGGCGCTGCTTTGAAAAGTTTGCACTGACAGCAACGGTCATGGGTCTTTGCCATGCTCATGTAAACATGCCTGTTGAGGACCCAACGGTTCGTCCGGACTTCGCAAAGTGGCTTGGAATCGAGGGACGTAGACCAGACTTGGTCATCAGGATTGGGCGTGCAGAACCGATGCCTATGTCATTGCGCCGTCCGGTAGATGACGTGATCATTACGTGAAGGACTAAGGTACCGCAGAACGTGGGCGACCTGCACAAGAAGTAATGCGTCGGAGTCTCTGGTGTTTTCATCTTCTCGAAAATCCCGAATCCAGACCTTAGTGCAGTTGTGGTGAACGTCCCCTTCGTCTTCGCAGTGTTGATCGCTGACCTGTTGTCGAATGTCGGCTGTTGTGGCTTGGGCAAGTTCCAACTCTTCAGAACGTGACCGGCATTGCTCAGGGGAACAACTATGCTGCCGGAATGGAAACTCAGGTGCGTTTGTCAGAAATACCGACTCTGATTTTACGCGGAAACTGATAGCGCCAAAGGGAGATTATTGAGAGGGCAGCTCTAAACCTTCGTGCCCAGTTTCTCAGTTGTTGCCCGCACAGGTCTCAGCGCCTAGCATGGCGGGCAAGCACATGTTCTGAAAACCACAATTTCAAGCGATGCCTTGCTGCAGTCAGGGCTTCGTGCACGGAGGTAGTCGAATGTCCTTTGATCTGATGTCCTATCAACCCCGGGGCGACAAGAAGAACTCGGACTTCTTTGCGGAATACCTGCCGAAAATCTACGAGCGCCGGACAAGCTCGGGAATTGCCGATCAGGTCGGGTCAATGCGCGCGATCTGTATGCAGGTCGAAACCGGCGCGCTGTTCGATACGCTGGTCGAGCTTTACGTGATGACACCCTATCGCCACACCGCCAGCTATCTGGGGCAGACCCACAAATTTTCGGTCCTGCATTCGCATCCCGATTATCCCGCGCTGATCGTGATGGCCCCGCTCAGCCCCGGTTTCGAGGATTTCATTCCCCGCATCAATCGCATGTACCCGCTGGCCCGCAACACGCCGCAAACGCGGTATGTTGGCGAGGTTTTCGGCGCCAGCGATCTGAAGGCGCTGACCGGGACGCTTGAGGATCAGAATATCCGCTTCGAATATGCGGGAGACACAGAAAACCCGTTCTACACATTGGACGGCTTCCGCTTTACGACCCCGTCCGATTTCACCTGCAACCGGGTCGGGTATTCGACGCATGATTTCAACGACACAGACAGCCTCGGTCTTGGTGATCGCGTGTTATTGAGCGACGCGGAACAAGCCCGGCTGGATCAGGCAGCCGCGTTCGGATCGGACAGCAAAATCGCGCCTTTGATGCTGGGCATCGATCATCTGGCGACCCGCGTGCTGGCGGGTGAGCGCGAGGATGCGATCCTCGAATTCCTGACCATGGTGCCCTATTATTTCTGGGGGGCCTACAACATCTTCGACATGAACTCGTCCACCAATGTGAATCGCAACGCCAATGTGGACGATGACAAGAAATCTCCGGCCAAGGTTTTCACCGCCAACAACACGCCGTCCTTCGTCAACTCATTCGCCAAGCTGCCGATGCCGACCGAGGATTTTGTGCGCAATTTTGGCCGCCGCTTGCATCACATGGCCGTCGAGATCAAGGATGGCGACCATGGCGCCGGGGAAAAGAATGTCGACTTTGTCGTGAACACGCTGAAGGACAAGGGCGTGCCGTTCCTGGCCCATGTGGTGGGCGAATGCAAAGACGACCCGAACCTGAAACAGATTTTCTCGAAACACTCGCAGAATACGCTTCTGATCACCGAATATATCGAGCGGTGTCACAAGTATGACGGGTTCTTCACCAAGGACAATGTCGCCGCCCTGACTGCCGCCGCGGGACAGGACGAACAATATCAGCACGGTCACGTCTTCGATTAAAAAAGGGCCGCGGATGACCGCAGCCCAGACCCAACAGGAGAGATTATGCCGGACCTTATGATGGCCCGATCATGAAACAGGTGACATTGCGGGCTTGCAGACGGCGACACGCCAGATCGGCCTGTTCCCGCGTCATGCCCTGGAATGTCGCATCAAATCCGCGCGAGCTCTGACTGACCTTGCGCAGACTGCCATCCAGCGTGGTCATTTCCGACAGCGCCGTTTTCAGCAGGATCTTCTCGGCCTCATATCGTGTGGTGTAGCGGCCCACATTGACCCCCCACAGATGCCCACCGGACGAGGACAGGCGGGTAATCACTTCCTGCTCGGGCTCTGGAGGGCTGGCGGGCTCGGTCGAGGCCAGCACCAGATTGTCCGGGCGCAATGCCGGGCGGGTGTCCGACGTTTCAACCGGCGGGGCGGTTGGAGCAATATCCGCTTCGGCAATCGCTGCGGCAATGCCGCTGCTGATACGGTCGCTGTTCTGGTCCGCCACGACCGCGACCGCACTGGCAACCTGTGTTGTGGCACTCGGGCGCCCAAGCGGGCGCAGGCTGGATTTCGGTGCTCCGCTCAGCGCTGCAACTTGGGTATCGCCCCCCAACCCGACATTGCCCGCATAGACCGGGCGCTCAGGTTTGCGGATAGGTGCACGAGACGGGGCACGGCGAAACCCCAGATCCAGCAGTTCCGCAACTTTGGCATTCCGCGACGCCCCGGATTTACCGCCAAAGACAGTTGCGATGATACGCTCATCCTTGCGTTTGGCCGACGCCACCAGGTTGAACCCCGCCGCACGTGTGTATCCGGTCTTGATCCCGTCCGCGCCTTTGTAGGCAGCCAGCAGGCGGCGGTTGGTGTTGGGAACAGTTTTGATACCGGCATCCGTCGATTGACGCGAGAACAGGTTGTAATACTGAGGGTAATCATACAGCAGATGCCGTCCCAGCGTGGTCATGTCGCGCGCGCTGGACAGGTGCCCTGCCTCGGTCAGACCATGCGCATTCTTGAAGGTTGTGCGGCTCATCCCCATCGCTTTGGCGGTTCGGGTCATACGGCGGGCAAAGGCCGCTTCCGAGCCACTGATGGCAATGCCGATCGCCGTGGCCGCGTCGTTGGCCGATTTTACCGCAGCGGCGCGGATCAGATAGCGGAACGCAATCGTCTGGCCCGCGCGCAGGCCCAGCTTCGACGGGGGCTCTGCGGCTGCCTTCTGGGTAATCCGAACGGGTGTATCCAGTGTGATCTCGCCGTTTCGCACCGCCTCAAACGCGATATAGAGCGTCATCATCTTGGTCAGCGAGGCCGGGTGCAGCCGCGCATCCGCATTTCGTGAATGCAGCACCTCGCCAGTTCGGGCGTCAATCACCATAGCTGCATAAGGCGCCGCCATTGACCTGAGCGGCGCAAACGCCAGCACACATAGCAACGCTATAAGGAAAAAGCCCATTCGGGCCGGAACTGTCCGCCGAATCTGCACGATCTTTGCCTCTGTCTGCCTCACGCTGCCGGGTTTTCCCGGTCAGCAATATTTATTTTATTGTCTCCAAGGCTATCACAGCGACCCAATGAAATAAACCGAAAGCTGAGGTTTTCGCAGTTTCGTTTTGCCTCTGGGCTGAGGCTATATTTTGCGAATTTCCCCCTCAGAACCACCAGATGTGCGAAAAAGGCAAAACTGCGCCCGGTTGCGGCAGGGTTTATGTGAAACTGAGGCGAAAAGGCAACATCACTTCAGGTCGCGCAACAGATCGGCCAGATCACCCAAATCCCTTAACTCGCGGAATCGGGGGCTTTCGACCGGGGCTTCTGCATGTTCCACCTCCCAGACCAGACCGTGGGGCACGTAGACACCCCAGCACCCGGCCTGAATCGGGGCTACGACATCTGACCGCATCGAATTGCCGATCATCATTGCGGCAGTCGGGCCATCACCATGACGGTCGAACACGAACCGATAGGTTTCGGGGGTCTTTTCGGAAACGATTTCCACCCCATCGAACAAATCACCCAGCCCGGACTGGGCCAGTTTGCGTTCCTGATCGATCAAGTCGCCCTTGGTGATCAGGATAACCCGATACGCATCGGCAACACCTTCGACGGCCTCGCGGGCATGGGGCAACAGCTCGATCGGATGGGCCAGCATCTCTTGCCCCGCTTCGATCAGCTGCCGGATGACCCAGGCCGGAACGCGGCTTTCGGTAACTTCGATCGCCGTTTCGATCATCGACAGAACAAATCCTTTGATGCCGTACCCATAGCGCTGAATGTTGCGCTTTTCAGCCGCAAGAAGACGGTCCATCAGGTGATCACGATCAGCATGATCGGCCAAGAGTTCAGCAAAACGAGCCTGCGTCAGCTGAAAAAACCGTTCGTTATGCCAAAGGGTGTCGTCTGCATCAAACCCGATTGTCGTCAGCTTGGTCGTCATCCCGTTTACGTCCGCTTGCTCTTTTCACTGGCCATGCACACGTTATATAAGCGCCAAGATAAACCCCAAGCCTGAATCGGACAGTTGCACACGATGCTTGAAATGATCTGGATGATGTCTGACAAGCCGGACGACGACAGTGACGCGTCCGTCCTGGTACAGACACGCCCAAAAACCAAGCGTCCGCCTCTATACAAGGTCCTGTTGCTGAACGACGATTATACACCGATGGAGTTTGTGGTGCATGTGCTTGAACGCTTCTTCGGCATGACCCATGCGCAGGCGTTCGAGATCATGCTAACCGTTCACAAGAAAGGCGTGGCCGTAGTCGGTGTTTTCAGCCACGAAATTGCCGAGACCAAAGTTGGTCAGGTGATGGATTTTGCCCGCAGGCACCAGCACCCTTTGCAATGCACAATGGAACGCGAAGAGTAAGGCCTTTGGCCTGACGCGCGCGCCTCTCTCAGCCGGAATTGCCCATGTCCCCTCGTCTGGAACTTGCCCTGCAAAACGGCCTGACGCTGTCCCCCCCTCTTAGCGTGATCTGCCCCACGCCCGACCATGATCTGTCTGCTCTGGCAGACGGTGCGCAGATTGTGCAGCCCTTCAAACCCTTTCACGACCATTTCGCCGCGCAGGGTTTTGAAACGGTTCCCGACGCAGATGGCCCCTGTCAGGACGCCATTGTCTTTCTGCCCCGCGCCAAGGCACTGGCCCGGTCGCTCATTCAGCAGGCCTGTGCGCGGGCGAACGGCCTGGTTGTCATCGACGGTGCCAAGACCGATGGTGTGGACAGCATATTGAAGGATGTGCGCAAGCGGGTTCCGGTCGAGGGACCGCTTTCCAAAGCACATGGCAAGATTTTCTGGTTTCAGGCCGATGATCTGGTCTTTGCGGACTGGGCCGCGCCGAAACAGCAGATGGTTGGCGGATACCACACGGCACCGGGTGTGTTTTCAGCGGACGGAATTGATCCTGCCTCAGCCCTGTTGCTGAAGACTCTGCCTGACCGGCTTGGCCCCTGCGTGGCCGATCTGGGTGCGGGATGGGGGTATCTGTCTGCGGAAATCCTGAAGCGCGGCGGGATAACCTCGCTGCATCTGGTCGAAGCTGACCATGCGGCCCTGACCTGCGCGCGGCTTAATGTCACTCAATCCCAGGCGCATTTCCACTGGAGCGATGCCGTATCCTGGACCGCCCCGGAACCTATCGACACCGTTGTGATGAACCCGCCATTCCACACGTCTCGCAGCGCGGATCCCACCTTGGGGCAAGGGTTTATAACCTCCGCCGCCCGCAATCTGACACGCAACGGAACCCTTTGGATGGTCGCCAACCGGCACCTTCCCTACGAAGCTACACTGAACGAACATTTCGCTCAGGTCGGTGAAATTGCCGGCGACAACCGGTTCAAGGTATTCCAGGCCTCTCGCCCTCGGCGTTAAGGCCCGTTAACCTGCGCCCCAATTCAGGAGGATTCGGATGTCCTTTTCCATCGCTGGCAAGACAGCAATCGTAACGGGCGGGGCCAGTGGCATTGGCCTGGCCATCGGGAGGCATTTCGCGGATGCGGGCGCAAATGTCATGTTTGCCGACATAGATGAAAAACGCCTGATCGACGAGCTTGGAGAACAGGCCGAAGGCAGCAATATCCGGTACTTTGCGGGCGATCTGCGCGAAAAGCTGACCATAGCCAACCTGTTATCTGCGACGCTGGATGCGTTCGACCAGGTGGATATTCTGGTCAACGGCGCACGGCAGGTGATCCCGTCTGATCCGCTGGATCCGGATGACGATTCGATGCGCACCCTGCTGAACCAGAACCTGATGCCCGCCCTGCGGCTCAGCCAGCTGGTTGCAAAGCGCATGATCAAACAGGCCGACGGCGATGTCGAAAGCCCGGCGGGGACGATCATCAACCTGTCCTCGATCGCGGCCCGGCGGACCCACCCCGATCTGATGGCCTATTCCGTCTCGACCGCAGCGCTGGATCAGCTGACCCGGTCCCTTGCGGTTGCGCTGGCTCCGAAACGTATCCGCGTCAACTCGATTGCGCTGGGTTCGGTCATGAGCGCATCGCTACAATCGACCCTCAAGGACAATCGCGACTACCGCGTCGATATCGAAAAGCACACGCCCTTGGCCCGTATCGCCTCGGCCACGGAACTGACGGAAACCGCGCAATATCTTGCGTCTGATGCAGCTGGTTTCGTCACCGGGCAGATCCTGACAATCGATGGTGGCCGTACCCTGCTTGACCCGGTCGCAGCCCCTGCACATTAAGACCCATGTTCGAAACAGAAAAATCTACCGCCTCCGCCTGGTTTCGCCAATTGCGCGATGACATCGTTGCAGCGTTCGAAGCCCTTGAAGACAGCCACACCGACGGGCCGTTTGCCGATGCCGCACTCGGTCGATTCGAGGTCAAGGAAACCAAACGCCAGTCGGACGATGGGTCGGACGCGGGCGGCGGGCTGATGTCGGTCATGCGCGGCGGGCGTGTGTTTGAAAAGGTCGGTGTCAATGTCTCGACTGTCTACGGCACGCTGGGCGAACGTGCGCAAAAAGCGATGGCGGCGCGCAAAGGCATCCCCGGAATGACCGAAGACCCGCGCTTCTGGGCGTCGGGTATCAGCCTTGTGGCCCATATGCAGAACCCCCATGCCCCGGCTGTCCACATGAATACACGCATGTTCTGGACCCCCCATGCCTGGTGGTTCGGTGGCGGTTCGGACCTCAACCCCTGCATCGAGTATGACGAGGACACCGCGCATTTCCACGCCACGCAAAAGGCGCATCTGGACCCGCACGGACCCGCCCATTACCCGCGCCTCAAGGAATGGGCTGACGAGTATTTCTATATCCCTCACCGCAAACGCGCGCGTGGCGTCGGCGGGATCTTCATGGACGACTATTGCACCGGTGACTGGCAGGCGGATTTTGCCCTGACACAGGATATTGGCAGGGCCTTTCTGCCCGCCTTCCTTCCCTTGGTTGAAAAGCGCCGCGTTCAGAACTTCTCAGAGGCGGACAAGACCACCCAACTGGTGCATCGCGGCCTTTATGCGGAATACAACCTCGTCTATGACCGGGGCACAAAATTCGGTCTGGAAACCGGGCATGACCCGGATGCCGTTCTGATGAGCCTGCCTCCGATGGCAAAATGGGTCTGACGATCAGAACGGGTCCATGATGAAATTGTCGTAGCAATAGTTCTGCGCCGACACCGCCGACATGTTTGCTCCGACTTTCTTGACCGTGATCGAATAGCCGGGTTTCGTATCGGCCCCCGGCGGCGGGGTCATGGAAAACTGCACCGTTCGCACGCCGGGCTCATACGCCCGCCAGATATAAATCCTCTGCGAGTTCGGAACACCCAGTGTGCGAATGGCATAATCTCCGATCCCGCACCAATAATTGACCGGCGCGGATGATCCGACAGCCTTCACCTCGTAAACGCCGTTCGGCAAGGGCGTGATCTCGGTACGGAACTGCGGCCGGACTGACAGGCCGAACCCCACCGCCCCAGCCACCGCTGGCGCTAAAACAAGTGTGGCAGTGATGAATGGCTTGAGAAAACGCATGATCCAGATATCCCAAAACAATGGCACCAATACCGATAGCATAACCACGACACCCTGCGAGTAAAGTGGGACACACCAGCTGCGCGGGCACAGTTATTTGGGGAATTTCCACTATTCATATCGCCGGAAACGAGTACACTACCCGAAAGCATTTATAACGCATCAAACTATCGGCAATTCCGTTGACCAAGAGCTTTCCAATAGACTGGTTCGATTTCCCGCCCGAGAAATATGCGGATCTGGGTGCGATGTTTTATCTCGCGGGTCTGACGAAAACGCACCAGAAACGTAATCTGGCACAAGTTCTTTATGCGTTTGAAACCCCGTTTCGGCTGGGCCAATACCAGATCTTCAGGCAGAATGGCTTTCCCCGCGGATTTGTCACTTTTGCCGGTCTCAGCCCCGAGGCCGAGTATCGCTATGCGGTGAAAGAATATCCGCTGATGGACAAGGATTTTACCAGCGGGTCATCCTTCTGGATCATCGACCTTGTCGCGCCGTTTGGACAGACCAGTCAGATTGTTGATATCCTCAAGCAAGAGATCCCGCATCCGCGCGTGCGCACCAACCGAATGGACAGCGACATGACACGCAACCGGATTGTCGAATGGACGCGGGACGCAGCAGGCGAGGTTCATTTGCGCCTGTACCGAAAGAAGGAATTTGAACGGGTGTTGCAACAAGGCGAGGTCTAGTTGGTTTCAGTTCCGATCACTGGTGAATTGACCGGCGACGTGACCGGGTCCCCACCCAATGTGGCGATGGGGCAACCCACGCTGAACAACGGAAACTTTACACCGCTGACCCAAACCTGGACGATTGCGACACCCCCTGCGAACGGTACAGCCACGATCGACCCAAATACCGGAGAGTGGACCTATACGGTCGATCCGACGTATTTCGACAGCCTCGACAATGGTGAAGTTGTTTTTGACTCGTTCTTCATCAGCGTCTCAGGGACAACGCAAAATGGTCCGATTACACTTCCGTTTACCGGCTCTCCGGACCCGGTAGAGGTGGTCATCAGGATCGAAGGCGTGTGTTTCGTAGCCGGAACCCTGATCGAGGCCGAAAACGGCCCCCGCGCCATCGAGACCCTGAAGGTCGGGGACAAGGTGGCGACAGCCGATCACGGGTTGCAGCCTGTTCGCTGGATTGAAAGCAGCACGATCCCACCCGACCGATTACGCAACGAACCCACAATGTGGCCCGTTCGCATCTCGGCAGGCAGTCTGGGCCCCAACACACCCTCGCGGGATCTGCTGGTGTCTCAGCAGCACCGTATTCTGGTGAAGGGCCCCCGGGTTGAGCTGCTTTTCGGAACCACCGAAGCACTGGTTGCCGCCAAGCACCTGTGCCGATGGCCCGGAATAGGGCTCGATACCTTGGTTGAAACGGTCGAGTATCTGCACATCCTGCTGGATCGGCACGAAATCCTTTCGGCGGATGGGGCACAGGCGGAAAGCCTGTTTCTGGGGGAAGAGGCGCTACATACCCTTTCATCCGACGCGCTCCAGGAACTGGCCGCAATATTTCCCGACCGTCCCTCCTCCGGCCATCAGGGGTTTGGACGCGCCGCGCGCCTTATCCTGCTGGAACACGAAGCCCGCGCACTTGCCTGAGGTCAGGTGCCGGTCCCGATGCGGCCACCGACATTCTGCGGGGCCAGCGCAACCGTCTTGATCACGGCATGGCATGTGCTGCCGGGCTGCAAGTTCAACGCCGCCACCGACCGGCGCGTGACCCGCGCCAGAACATTACCCGCTGGGGTCCTGACCGACACAATCGCGCCGGGACCTTCGCCCGACCGGATCGAGTCGACCGTCCCGCTGAGCACGTTCAATGCCGACAGACCTTCGGGTTTTTGGACGGACAGGATCACCTCCTGCGCCGGAATGCGAATTCGCAGATGGGCGCCGACCTCCTGCCCGATACGTGGCAGAAACAGACGCGCGCCATTTGCGTTCAGCTCGGTCAACCCGTCGGCGTGGTGCTTCAGCACCTGCACCTCCAGCACGGCCCCGACCGCGCGCACACCTGCAGGCGCTACGGACGGGTCGGACAGAACCTCGGACGCGGGGCCATGGCGGACGACCCTGCCATCCTGCAAAGCGACAACCGATGTGGCCAGACGGGCCACCTCGTCGGCTGAGTGGGTCACATACAGGATCGGGACAGATACCTCATCCCTGAGACGCTCGAAATAGGGCAGGATCTCCGCCTTGCGGGCCTCGTCCAGCGCCGCAAGCGGTTCATCCGCAAGGATCAGCCGCGGGCTGGCCAGCAACGCCCTGCCTATCGACACGCGCTGTTTTTCGCCCCCTGACAACCCGGCTGGACGGCGATTCAGAAGGTGGCCGATCCCCAGCATCTCGATGACCTTTTCCGGGTCTTCCCGCCGCGCGCTTTTTGGGGCGAACCAGCGGCCATAGGCAAGGTTCTGGCGCACGGTCAGATGCGGGAACAACCGCCCCTCCTGAAAGATGTAGCCCAACCGCCGCCGGTGCGGTGGCAGCCAATGCCCGCGTTCGGTGTCAAACAACACCCAGTCATCCACAGCCACCCTGCCCGCGCGCGGCCGCAGCAATCCGGCTACCGCGTTGACAATCGTGGTCTTGCCCGACCCGGAACGCCCAAACAGCACGGTCACACCGGGTGGCGCGTCAAAACTGACCTCCAGATCGATCCCCGGCAGCTGATGATGCAAGCGAACGGACAGGCTCATGATCCGGCCACCCGCGCGGCAGCGCGCCGTCCCACATATTCCGACAGCAGTAACGCGCCCATGGCGATGACGATCGAGATCAGGACCAGCCGCGTTGCAGCAGCCTCGCCCCCCGGCACCTGCAAAAAGGCGTAAACAGCCGATGGCAATGTCTGCGTCTGCCCCGGAATATTCGACACGAATGTAATCGTGGCCCCAAACTCACCCATGGCCTTGGCAAAGGCCAGAATGGCCCCGGCGATGACACCGGGCAGGATCATCGGCAAGGTCACGGTCAGAAACACCATAGGCCGCGACGCCCCCAGCGTCGCCCCCGCCTGTTCCAGCTTCGGGTCCACCGCCTCGATCGACAGACGTATCGCCCGGACCATCAGCGGAAACGCCATGATACCAGCGGCCAGCGCGGCCCCAGTCCAGCGAAAGGCAACCACAATGCCGAACTCGGCCAAGAACCGCCCCAGCGGCCCCTGAATGCCGAAGGTCAGCAACAGCAGATACCCCGTCACAACCGGCGGCAAGATCAAAGGCAAATGCACCAGACCATTCAGAACCTGCCGCCCGGGGAACCGCCAGCGGGCCAGAATGTAGGCCACGAAAATCCCGACCGGCAAGGTCGCCAGCGTCGCCCAGAAAGACACGCGCAGCGACAGCTTCAGCGCTTCAACTTCGGCGGGACCCAACCACTCCAACGCGATCACCCGCCCGGCAGGGAAAATCCCTGCTCCTGAAAAATAGCCAAAGCCGCATCGCTGTGCAGATGATCCAGAAAAGCCCGCGCCGCACCCGTGGCATTACCTGTCATCGCCGCCGGATAGATGATCGGAGGGTGCAGGTCGGTCGGAAAACTGGCCACAACACTGACCCGCTGTTCCGCCTGCGCATCCGATCGATAGACGATCCCCAGAGGCGCAGCACCCGTTGCCACAAGGGCCAGCGCAGCGCGCACATTGTCGGTTTGTGCCACTCGGTCCTGCACCGCCTCCCACAGGTTCAGCCCCTGCAAAGCCGCCTTGCCGTAGATACCGGCGGGCACCGCATCGACCAGCGCCATGGCCAGAAAGCCTTCGCCAAGCTCGGCCCTGAGGTCATGAACCACCCGAATGTCGCCCAGAACAGGACGCCCCGCAGCGCCGATCAGAACCAGACTGTTGCCCAGCAAATCCGACCGTGTCCCAGGCCGCAACAAGCCCTGCTGTTCCAGAAAATCCATCCAGTCGGCATTGGCCGAGATGAAAATGTCCGCAGGTGCGCCCTGGTGAATCTGCCGCGCCAGCACCGAAGACGCTGCGTAAGACACGGTGACATCCTGCCCCGTCCGCTCTGCGTATTCCGTTGCGATTTCGTCCAAAGCGGTCTTGAGGCTGGCTGCGGCGAAAACCAAAACCCCTTCTGCCCCGGCCCGGACCGGAGCCAGCACAAATGCGCCAAGGACCAGTGCCACCATCCAGATACGGCAGGCGAAAGGTAGGATCATGTGTGCTCCCAACCGGAAAGTTGCAGTCTCTTCGGGCATATCGGAGGCCATAGGGCGCTTGCAAGCGCCTTTGATCTTTTCCAGACCACACGCCTGAAACCCACGCAGACCTGCCTCATTAGCCCATTCTCACCGAGGCTGGCGTCATTGAGGGCGGCATTTCCTATCCGCAACCCATCGCGGAATAAAAATCTCACAGACCCTCTTGCGCCCGCCCGCTGGCTTGGCTACATGCAGCGTCACGGGTGATTAGCTCAGTTGGTAGAGCGCTTCGTTTACACCGAAGATGTCGGGAGTTCGAGTCTCTCATCACCCACCATCCTTTCCCCACAATGTATCAAGGTCTTACGTGACTGGCACATTTTGCTGTGCTGCGCGTGAAACTGCGTCCGCTGCGCATTGATCGCCCGGCTGAGTAAATAGCGTTTTCTTGATTAGTGACGCGTATCTCAGCATGATCCGGATATGTTGGTTGAAATGGACACGTGGCTGAACGACCTCGGATTGGGTCAGTACGCAAGTGCCTTTGCGGAAAACGACATTGATGCGCGGGTTTTGCCATTGCTGACAGGCGACGACCTGAAAGAGCTTGGGGTAAGCCTTGGTCACCGAAAGATCATCCTTGCGGCAGTTCAGGATTTGGTTGGCTCTGGGCGCCTGTCTTCATCAGCGCCAGCCGCAAGGGAGCCAACCAGCGAGAAAACTCAGCCATCCGCCCTTGATGATGTGCATGGCGAAGCTGCACCAGCGAAAAAGCCCATCGCACCTGCGGCTGAGCGGCGTCATCTGACAGTCTTGTTCGCTGATCTGGTCGGCTCGACGGAGCTGACCAACCGATTTGATCCCGAAGACATGCGGGATCTGCTACAGAACTATCAGGATACCGTCGCGGGGGCAGTGAGCAGGTATGGTGGCTATGTCGCGAAATATCTTGGCGACGGTCTTCTTGTGTTTTTCGGCTGGCCAACAGCCTACGAAGATCACGCCATTCGCGCGATAAAGGCGGGGCTTGAGTGCGTCCGTCGGGTTGAAGAGCTCAACACCCCTGACGGTGAGCGTTTGTCAGCCAGACTGGGTATTGCCAGCGGCGATGTCGTGGTCGGTGACACGATCGGCGAAAACTCGTACGAAGAAGGTGCCATGACCGGGCCGGCGGTCAATCTGGCGGCGCGGATACAGGAACACGCCCTGCCAAACTCGGTGGTTTTGTCTGCAGAAGAAACCGAAGCCGCCTTGCACCGGATATTCGAGTTCGAGACCCTTGGATCAACTCAGTTGAAGGGATTCAAAGACCCTCGGACCTTGTTGAAGGTCGTATCGGAACGCAGCGCGGAAAGCCGGTTTCGCGCGTCATACAAGGATGACGCTGGCAGCACCATGATTGGCCGGGACTACGAAAAGGGTATCCTGTTGCAATCGTGGCAACGTGCCCAAAACGGTCATGGTGAGGTCGTTCTGCTGTCGGGGGAGGCGGGGATTGGAAAGTCGCGCCTGACTGAGGGGTTTCTTGCGGACGTTACAGCAACCGGACAGGCCGATGTGATAAGGCTGAACTGCTCGCCCTATCTGACCAGCAGCCCCTTTCATCCGGTCACCCAGCGAATTTCACAGGATGCGGGCGTTGAACCGGATTTTGACGACAATCAAATTCTGGAACATGTCAGGAAGCTGCTGGAAGGCCGGGAAGGTCTGGACTGGGAACAGGTTCTGCCTGTCTTTGCAGCGCTGGTTGCGCCGCGCAGCGCGCTGGCTCGTGAAGTTCTCGAGATGTCGCCGCAGGAGCAACGCGACATAACGATCCAAACCCTGATCCATGCGGTGCAGGTCCGGGCAAGCGTGCGCCCGGTTATTCTGTGTGTTGAAGATGCACATTGGATCGATCCCTCGACGCAAGCCCTGCTGGAGCGGTTCAAGGCGATTTGCACCGATCTTCCCCTGATGATCCTGATGACCCACAGACCCGGGTGGGACCTGGCCCGCGATGACGGGGACACGCATGTTCAAACACTCCTGCTGCGCCGGTTCGGTTCTGCTGATGTCTCGGATCTGGTCCGAAATATCACTGGCAAGGACCCGGACGATGCCTTGATCGCGACGATCATCGAAAAAACGGACGGTGTGCCCCTGTTTGTCGAAGAATTGACCCAGGCGATCGTGAATGCTGATGAGCAGGGACAAGTCCGCATACCATCCTCGCTGAAGGGCGCCTTGATGGCGCGGCTTGATGCAGTTTCGCCCGAGGCCAAACAGGTCGCGTTGACGGGGTCAGTCATCGGGCGGGAATTTGAACCAGATTTGTTAAGGGCCGCCATGGGGCTGGAACGCGCGGATATCAATCTTCGCCTCGAAGAACTGTCGCGAACGGGACTGATCTTTGAAAGCGGAAACAACCGCGGGCATTTTGTGTTCCGCCATGCCCTTATCCGCGATACGGCATATCAATCCATGCTGAGCTCTACCCGCAGGCAGCAACATTCAAACGTTGCCCGTGCACTGATCGCGATGCGATCAGCTGAAATCGATCGCCGCCCCGAACTGGTGGCCCGCCATCTGTCAGAAGCAGAAGATTGGCGCGCCGCATTCGACAAATGGGAAGCTGCGGCGGAAATGGCATTGGCCCGGTCAGCCAGCCAGGAAGCGATGACCAATGCCCAGGAGACGCTCAAAGCGGCTAAGCGGCTGAACTCGGAAACCAGCCCGGAAATGGTCAGGGGCATGATCCTGGTTGGCCGCAGCCATGACAGCCAGGGTCAGTTGTCCGAGGCGATGGCGGTTCTGAAAAGTGCATCTAACGCTGCACGGAAACTCCACGATGTGCAGTTGTCAGCCGATGCAGCCAATCATTTTGCTGACTCGTGCATGATGACAAGCAAGCGACATCACGAGGCCATTGACCTTTGTGAAAAGGCGCTGAAAGACCTGTCTGACAATGACGAAGTCAGGCGGTGCCGGTTGATGAGCCAACTAGCACGGGCGTATATGTTTGTCGGCCAGTTTTCCGAAGGCACCCGCTTTGGTCAGCAATCCATGGAACTGGCAGCGAAGCTTGGGGATCATAAATCCCAGTTTTCGGTAATGATGATGCATTTTGGGGCGCCATTCATCGCGCGCAACGGGCGAGAGGCGCGCCATTGGCGTGAAAACCTGGATGCCATGCATCGGGTCGCAGAAAAGCTTGGCACCATTGATCAGGGCCGCGACCGGACGCTCAACCTGTTTGTCGGTGCTGAAATGGCCGACCGCGACCTGTTGGACAACTCACTCGAATTGCTGACAGCGATTTCCGAAAAGGACAATCATCTGCAACTCTATTGGGTTCAGAAACACGCACGCGCCATGGTTGCAATCATGGACGGCGACTTTGTTCAGGCTGAAAAGCACGCCACCGAAGCGGTCAAGATCGGCCGAAAAACGCACGGCGAACATGTCGAGGGCGTTTTCGGCGTTCAGATGTTCACCATCCGCCGCGAGCAGAACCGCCTGCACGAGGTCGCGCCTGTGATCAAGAAACTGATGACCGACAGCCCCGAAGACATCTCGTGGAAGCCGGGTTTTGGCCTTATCGCAGCCGAACTGGGGTACACGGAACCAGCCGAAAAAATACTGAATGAAATGGCGGAAAACGGCTTCGACCTGCCGCCAGATGCCATGTATTCAACAACACTGTCCTATCTTGCCGACATCTGCGTGGCAGTCGGGCATCCGGATCATGCCCAGTCGCTTTACGGTATGCTGCAACCCTACGAGGACCTGACGATCACCGCAGGGGCAACCACAGTCTGCACAGGTGCCGCAGCCCGACGCTTGGGGAACCTGGCAACGGTGCTGAAAGACTGGGAAATTGCCGGGAAGATGTTCCGGAAAGCCATCGAGATTGACACGAGGATGAATTGCCCGCCCTGGATTGCACATTCCAAGGCAGCGTATGCATCCGCACTCAGACAACAGGGCCGCGCCAGCGATTTGGAACTGGCGTTTCAACTGGAAGGGGAAGCGTTGGCAATATCACAGAAATTGAGTATGGTTTCCCTTAAGTCAAAGCTCGAAGGGGTAGCCAGTTAAGGCCCGGAAAATGCTTGGGGGGCGTAATGCCACGATACATCATTGAACGAAATTTTGCGGAACAGCTTAATATCAGCGACAACGACAAAATTCACATCAAAGAAATCAACGACGAAGTCGGCATTGAATGGATATTTTCCTTCCTCAGCGCAGATAAGCGCAAGACATACTGCCTTTACGAAGCCCCGGATGAAGAAAGCCTGCGAAAAGCGGCCGAACGTCTGAACATTCCAGCCGATGTCATCACGCCGGTAGATCGGATCGATCCGGGAATATTTGCCTGACGACCAGCTTTCTCCCACAACCAAATATCCCCTTCCCAGGGCAATAACAAACTCACGAGGCAGCCGTGCGCGAAACCTTTCCTGAAACAAGGGAGGCCTAAGCATGTTTGACCTGAAAGCACTCGACGGACATATCGCAACTGTGGGTCAAGGCGATTTGGACGCGCTTGATGCCTCACTGCGCGGCGGGGTCTACCTGCCGGGAACCCCGGAATACGAAGAAGCCAGGATTACCTGGAACAGCATGTTCGAGCGTTTCCCCGCCTTCGTGATCCGTGCGATGGGGGCGAGCGACGTCCAGAAGGCAATTAACTTCGTCCGACAAGCAGGCCTCATGATGACCGTTCGATCAGGTGGGCACCAGATTGCAGGGCACGCCGTCGCGGACAAGGCCGTCATGCTGGACCTGTCCCAGATGCGTTCGGTTCACGTGGACCCTGCCCGCAAAACTGTCCGCGTTGCACCCGGTGCGTTGCTTGGAGACGTTGATCGCGAAACACAGGCCCATGGTCTTGTCGTCCCCACAGGCATCAATTCGACCACCGGCATCGCCGGACTGACACTGGGCGGCGGTTTCGGCTGGACGACCCGGAAATTCGGCATGACAATCGACAACCTTCTGTCGGCAGAAGTCGTCACAGCGGATGGCGCGATTGTCACCGCATCATCCACGAGCCACCCGGAACTTTTCTGGGCCATTCGTGGTGGTGGCGGAAACTTTGGTGTAGTTACCTCATTCGAATTCCAGTTGCATGATCTTGGGCCGGATGTCCTGTCCGGCCTGATCGTGCACCCGATCGAAAAGGCACCAGAATTGCTTTCTGAATTTGTGGCCATTGCGGACACGTCCCCCGATGAGCTCACCGTCTGGAGCGTGATGCGAAAAGCGCCGCCGCTCCCGTTCCTGCCGGAAGAGTGGCACGGGCGCGAGGTGCTGATTTTCGCAGCGTGTTATAGCGGCCCGATGGATGAAGGTGAAAAAGCGATGTCGGCCTTGCGCGCGCTGGGTGAGCCGATTGTGGATGTCATTTCACCGCACAGATTCGTGGACTGGCAAGCGGCTTTTGATCCCCTGTTGTCGCCGGGCGTCCGCAACTATTGGAAAAGTCATGACTTCAACACGCTGCCCCCGGCCGCCATCACGGACCTGCTGGGCGCGATTTCCACCCTTCCTGATCCCGCTTGCGAGGTATTCATTGCTCATGTCGGTGGCGCGATGGCCCGCGTTGAGTCCGCTTCTACCGCCTACCCGCAAAGATCTGCGCATTTCATCATGAATGTCCACACACGATGGGAAGACCCTGACAAGGATGACACCTGCATCGGTTGGGCACGCCAGCTGTATGAACAGATGAAACCGTACTCAACAGGCAGTGCTTATGTGAACTTCATGCCTGAAGACCAGGCAGACCACATGACCGGCGCCTATGGTGTGAACGGCGAAAAGCTGTCCAAGATCAAAGGAAAGTACGATCCCACCAACTTGTTCAGGATGAACCACAATATTCTACCAACGTAAGACAACCAGAGAGGCAATTCCCGAACTGCATTGATGTTGGGACCGCTGTTCTGGCATCACGCAATTTGTCTCGCTGTTCGGCTATCGCGCCAGGCGGTTTCTCTCCCCTATGGCCGCGCTGGCACTCATGCCCTCTTGTCGTGCAGCTACCCAAGATGCTGTATCATTAGAGCGTTGAACTTGCGGGGCGCGACCGAACCAACTTTCCTGATCCCGTTTCAAACACCTGTTTTACGCTTAAGCCTGCAATCTGGGTCGCTAGGCACAATTCATCGAATAACCGCCTCGGAATTCGCGGAGCAAGTTTCTTTCGACTACTGGCCGAAACTATCCGACAAGCCCATTGCGGCGTCCGGTTCCCAGAACCTTCACCTCGAGCCAGTGGAACACCAATGCAATTACGCCCGCTACGAGAATGTAGAATACAGCCAACAGGATAAGCGGTTCGTAGACGATAAACGTATCGGCACGCACACGGGACGACACGGCATAGATATCAACCACGGTTATTGTGGCGACCAGCGGTGTTGCCTTTAGTTGCAGTATAGTTTCACCGCCCAAAGTCGGCAGAACATTGCGGATTGCCTGCGGTAACCAGATGCGGCGAAACATCGTCAGCCTTGGCATACCAAATGCCTTGGCCGCTTCCAGCTGTCCTTTGGCAACGCCCTTGAAGGCTCCGCGCATGACCTCGCCTTCATAACCCGCATAAGAAAGTGTCAACGCCAGCACCGCATAGGGCCAAGCCTGACGCAGGTACGGCCAAAGTTCAGATGATCGTATCCATGGGAACTGCGGAAACAGAGAGCCGAGGCCATAATACAGCAACCAAAGCTGCAAAAGCAGCGGTGTGCCGCGAATGATGGTACAGAACGCCTTGGCGGGTGCCGCTAGGTACCACGGCCCAACGGCCTGCGCTAATCCAAGCGGTACAGCCAGTAAAAATCCAAGAACGATCGTGACAACCAGCAACCAAAGCGTGGTCCAGATACCCTTCAATGCAAGCGGCGCATAATTGGGTATCCAGTCCCACCGCAATGTCATCGCGCACCAAACCGCGATCCCGGCAAAGATCAGCATCATCACGATACGATGAGGTTGCATCAGAGATCTGAGGTCGATCATCTGCTGCCTCCGTTCAGAGCGGGTTGGCCGCGACGGGCCCATTTCTCAATCCGCGCAAAGATCCCACCCGAAAACAGCGTAACCATCAGATAAAGGAAGCCCGCCGCCAGGAAAAAGGTGAAGTAGGCCCGCGTGCTGCTGGCCGCCTGGCGCGTTTCCAGCGTCAGCTCGTTAAAGCCGACAACGGCCAGCAATGCGGTGTCTTTGGTTGCAATCAGCCACAAGTTGGCCAGACCCGGTACCGCAAAGCTCATCATGGCGGGGATTGTGACGCGCCGCATGGTCATGAAGGCCGGCATCCCGTAGGATTTCGCCGCTTCGATCTGACCGGGCGGAACCGCCTGAATGGCACCGCGCAGAATCTCGGTCGCATACGCGCCCTGAACGACGCCCAGCACCCAAATGCCTGCGGCAACGCCGTTGATCTCGACGCGGCCACCACCCATGGCAGCAGATATTTTGTTGATAATGTCGGATCCCACGTAATACAGGATCAGGATCAGGACCAGTTCCGGCACGGCGCGGATCACGGTCGTATAAATGGCAAGAAGGTCGCGCGTGACCTTCCCGCCGTAAAGTTTGCCATACGCTCCGAACAATCCGATCACGAGGCCCAGCGCATATGCGCCAAAAGCGATCTGCAATGAGTGGGACAATCCGCGTAGCAGATTGGCCCCCCACCCCGGCGGCGAGAGCGACAGAAGCTCTGCGCTCTGCGCCAAACCAAGTGATTCCAGAAATCCGGTCACGGCAACGGCTTAGTAGATGCTGGTCGAGAAATAGTTCGACGTGATCTTCTCATGCGTGCCATCGGCAAGAATTGCCGCGATGCCCTTGTTCAACGCCGCAAGCAGGTCATCCTGCCCTTTACGAACGCCCGCACCGACGCCACGCCCCAAAATGGCGGGATCGTCCTTCACGGCACCTTTGATTTCGCAGCAAGCACCGGCATCCGAATTCACAAAATCAGCCATCGCAATGCTGTCAGCTTGTGTGGCGTCGATCCGACCGGCAAACAGGTCCTGATTGGCCTCATCCTGAGTTTGATAGACGCGCAGTTCGGAATCCTTGAAGTATTCCTGCGCATAAGCTTGGTGGATCGTCGAAGCCTGAATGCCAATAACTTTACCCGCCAGCGATTCCGGGGTTGCTTCGATATCCATCGATTTATCGGCAACGATAACCGCAGGTGTGTTGTAATAAGGATCGCTGAAATCAATGGTTTTCAACCGTTCCTCGGTGATCGACATCGAGGCCATGATGGCGTCGATCTGCTGCCCCGTCAGCGAAGGGATGATACCGTCCCAGGCCACCGGCGTGATAACACAGTCAAGTTCCGCAGCAGCGCAAACTGCATTGATGACATCGATCTCCCAACCAACCCAGTTGCCTGAACTGTCCAGCGACGCGAAGGGCGGATAAGGCTCGGCCGCGATGCCGATCTTGACCTCTTCTGCACTGGCAACACCAGCCGAAAGGACAGCGGCGGCAAGACCGGACGCGAGCAGTTTTTTGACGTTCATTTTGTT
The DNA here is from genome assembly GCF_059613825.1 of Ruegeria sp. SATB027. Taxonomy (NCBI): domain Bacteria; kingdom Pseudomonadati; phylum Pseudomonadota; class Alphaproteobacteria; order Rhodobacterales; family Roseobacteraceae; genus Ruegeria; species Ruegeria sp. SATB027. The sequence continues at coordinate 25,243 of NZ_JBXWTH010000070.1, read as the reverse complement.
ACTCCCTTTAGGTTTATTTTGTTGTTTTTTGTAGTGGATCAGGCGACCGAGCTGAGGAACTGCTTCAATCGTTCTGATTTTGGATTTCCGAAGACCTCGGCAGGTGGACCCTGCTCTTCAATGCGGCCCTCGAAAAGATAGACGACATGGTTCGCGACTTCGCGCGCAAACTTCATTTCATGGGTCACAAGCAGCATGGTGCGCCCTTCCGCTGCAAGATCCCGGATCACGGTCAGAACCTCGCCGACAAGCTCTGGGTCAAGCGCTGAAGTTGGCTCATCGAAAAGCATCACCGAAGGATCCACCGCAAGCGCGCGTGCGATGGCGGCGCGCTGTTGCTGACCGCCTGAAAGATAGGCCGGATAGGTGTCGGCCTTGTCCCCCAGCCCCACCCTTTTCAGCAGGTCATGCGCCCGCGCGACAGCTTCGGCCTTTGGTACCTTAAGGACATGCACGGGCACCTCGATCACGTTTTCCAGAAGCGTTCGATGTGTCCACAGGTTGAACTGCTGGAAAACCATCGCAAGCCGCGTACGGATACGTTCAATCTGGCGGCGGTTCGAGGGGCTGCCATCGGCATGCATTTCAACCAGCTCACCGCCGATGGTGATCTTTCCCGAGCTTGGTGTTTCCAGAAAGTTGATACAGCGCAGCATGGTGGATTTGCCCGAGCCCGAACCCCCAATGATGGCAACGACATCGCCCTTGTTCGCTGTCAACGAGACACCTTTCAAAACCTCCAGCGTGCCGAAAGACTTGTGCAGGTCCTCAACCCTTATCGCCTCTTCAGACGTGGTTGTTTCGCGTGCGGGTGATGCTGCTTTGGCTGTGTCCATATCCAAGAATCTTCTGATTTCAGCTTGCAGTAAGCCTCGAATCTCGCAATTATGCAAGTGTATAATAATTCCGTACCATGGATGACCCGGACGTGCAGGACGACAGCCGTAAATTTACACGTGAATCTGCCGAGTTTCGGCGCGAGGCGCTGATCCTGGCGACTTTGGACCTGATCGCCGAGATGGGTGTTCGGGGTGCCACTGTGCGTCAGATCTCGGCCCGCGCGAACGTGACCCAAGGGCTGATCCGGCACTATTTCTCATCCAAGGAGGAACTGGTTCAGGCCGCGTACGAACATCACATGAATACGCTGACCGATCAGACAGCTGCGTCGTCAGGGAAAGGCAGCGCAGTATCTCAGTTGACCAACTTCGTTGATGCGTCGCTGCGACCGCCAATCGTTGATCCAAGCGCTGTGGCCTTGTGGGCCGGCTTCCTGAACAAGGTGCAGCGGGATCCGAAAATGCAACGCATCCACCAGCAAACCTATAACTATTTCCGGGATCACCTTGAAAAGCTGATCGTCGCCGCATTGCAAGAAACCGGGCGTCCCGTCACCGCGTCGCAAGCGGCGCAACTGGCCATTGCCTGTAACGCGGTTATCGACGGTCTTTGGCTGGAAGGCGGTGCGCTTCCGGATGCGTTTTCCGAAGGTCAATTGGCGCAGATCGGATTGGATTCAGTCAGCGCTATCGTCGGTATCCCATTGATCAAAGAAGTAGAGCAACCATGACGACCACATCTGTGACAGAACGATTAGCGGGTTTGGGTGGCGCTAAATGGGGCGTACATCTGAAAGCGCGCGACCTTATCAAAGCCGGAGCCGATATCGTCGAAATGACGATTGGAGAACCGGATGTACCCGTCCCGGACGCCTTGATCGAAGCCACCGTAACCTCATTACGGGCCCAGCGAACCGGGTACTCGAATGGACATGGCGAAGCTGGCTTGCTTGACGCGCTTGCCGCCCGCTATTCGGCCTCTCGCGGACGGGCTTTCGGGCCCGAGAATTTTCTGTGCTTTCCCGGAACGCAGACCGCTCTGTTCGCAGCCATGGCTGGCGTTGCCGAGGCCGGTGACGAAGTTCTGGTCGGTGATCCGATGTATGCAACCTATGAAGGGGTCGTGCGTGCGTCCGGGGCGGAAATAGTGCCTGTACCGCTGCGCCCGGATCACGGGTTTCGCATACAGGCCAAAGATATCGCCGAGCGCCTTACACCGCGCAGCCGCGCCATTCTTCTGACAACGCCACACAACCCAACGGGCGCGATCCTGACGACCAAAGAGCTATCCGAGATCGGACAGCTCGCGATTGCACATGACTTGTGGATTATCTCGGACGAGGTCTATGAAGAACTGATCTTTGACGGGGCCAGATTTGTGTCGCCACTGGCAGACCCGGAACTGGCGGATCGTGTAATAGGCGTATCATCCATCTCGAAATCACATGCCGCGCCGGGGTTCCGCAGTGGCTGGTGTGTCGGGCCAGCCGCGTTTTGCGAAGCGCTGCTGCCCTATTCCGAGACCATGCTCTTTGGCAATCAGCCTTTCATCGCGGATATGACTGAAAAGGCGATCCGTGACGGGTCCGAGGTTGCCTCCGGCATGGCCGCCCGTTTTTCGGCGCGCGCCACGCTTTTGGCTGATCGCCTCGAAGCAGAAACGGATCTGACCGTTCACCGGCCTCAGGCGGGAATGTTCGCCATGATCAACGTCTCCGCCACCGGGTTGGACGGCGAAGCCTATGCCTGGGACCTGTTGCAGACCGGGGTGGCTGTCATGCCGGGTTCCGCCTTTGGGGACAGCTTGAAAGACTGGGTGCGGGTCGCCCTGACGATCCGCGATACCGACTTTGCCACTGCGGTCTCTCGCATCATCGATCACGCCAACAGAAAATCACGCGAGGTTGCATGAGTGAAATGACCGTGGGCGAAGCATTGGTTGCCAGGCTTCGCCAAAGGGATGTGACCTGCGTCTTCGGAATTCCGGGCGTTCATACGGTCGAGCTTTACCGCGGGCTTGCAGGCTCGGGCATTCGTCACGTTACACCCAGACACGAACAGGGTGCAGGGTTTATGGCCGACGGCTATGCGCGCGTGTCAGGCAAACCGGGTGTGGCCTTTGTGATCACCGGGCCCGGATTAACCAATACATTGACGCCGATGGCGCAGGCCCGCGCGGATTCAATACCAATGCTGGTGGTGTCTGGTGTCAACAAAACCGCGTCGCTTGGCAGGGGTTTAGGGCATCTGCATGAATTGCCAGATCAGTTGGGACTGGCCAGGACCGTTGCGTTGTTGTCCGAACACGTTTCCGCCACCAACGCTCTGGACCCGGCCTTGGACCGCGTGTTCCACACCCTCGCCAACGGTCGACCCGGACCGGTGCATATCGAAGTTCCGTTGGATATTGCAGCGGCTGATTATCAGGAAACACAGGTCGAACCGCTTGTCTCAGCCTCTCCGAATGACCCGGCTTTGATTACACAAGCCGCACAGCAACTGGCCAAAGCGAAGAACGTTGTCATTCTGGCGGGCGGCGGCGCAAAACGTTCCGAGGCTGGATTGCAGGCTCTGGCCGAAGCTCTCGATGCGCCCGTGGTGCAAACGGTCAACGCGCGCGGCCTGATGCACAGGCATCCACTGACTGTTCCGGCAAGCCCCAGCCTGAACGCCGTACGCGGCTTGATAGAAAGCGCCGATTGCGTCCTTGCACTGGGAACCGAGCTGGGCCCAACCGACTATGATATGTATGCCACCGGCCAAATTGCTAAAATGTCAGGGTTGATACGGGTTGATCAGTGCGGCGAGCAACTGACGCGACATGAGGCAGCGCTCATCATTCAAGGTGACGTCAACTTGGCTGTATCAGCGCTGGTTGACGCCTTGCCGCACAAGCCAAAGCAAAGCGATGGCGCGGAACGTGCAGGCAAAACACGTGACGCCGCCTGGGCGGAAATTGGTCCGGGCTATCGCAAACAGGTGGAAATCCTCAACGCAATGCGTTCTGCGGTCCCCAACACCCTGATGGTCGGAGACTCCACCCAACCGATCTATGCCGGCAATCTTTTCTACGATCACGACCGCGCCGGAGGCTGGTTTAACGCGGCAACCGGGTACGGCGCGCTGGGCTATGGAATCCCCGCAGCCATCGGTGCTTCGGTCGCCGATCCCGCGGCACGTGTGATATGCATCGCGGGCGATGGGGGCGCGCAGTTTTCTCTGCCTGAAATTATGGCCGCGGTCGACGAAGACCTGCCGATCACCTTCGTGATCTGGAACAACCACGGATACCAGGAAATTGCCACGTCAATGCAGGATGCGGGCGTGACAGTCATAGGATGTGATCCCTCGCCTCCTGATTTTTCGGCGACGGCCAAGTCATACGGTATTCCATTCGCTTCGGTTCCAGCTGAACCGCAGGCTGTCGCGCAGGCATTGCGCCAAACTGCCGCCCAGAACGGGCCGGTAATGATCGAAGTCACCGCTCCGAAATTCGCAGCTCAGAAAGATTGAAACATGTCAGACCCAACCTTTGAGTTTTCCCGCGCCATCACCCGCCGTCCGGCTCCGACTATTGCAGGCGGGTTGCGTGCAGAAGATATCGGAAACCCGGATTTCGACGGGATGACAGCGGCGCATAAGGCATATGTGGCAGCACTGAAAAGCACCGGAGCAGAGGTGATCGAACTGGATCCCCTGAACGCGTTTCCCGACGCGCAATTTGTTGAGGATACAGCCCTTTGCCTGCCGCAAGGTGCGATATTGATGCGGCCCGGCGCACCTTCGCGGATGGGTGAAGTGGCTCAAATGGCGCCGACCCTTCGCGACTGCTACGACACGGTTCTGGAAATTCAGGGACCCGGCCATGTCGAGGGTGGAGATATCCTTGTTACCGGTCGAGAAATTCTGGTGGGCCGGTCTGACCGGACTGACGCGGAAGGTGTCGCCGAGCTGGCGAAAATCACCTCGGAGTGGGGGCACAAACTGCGCGAAGTTTTCACGCCCGAGGGCGTCCTACACTTCAAGACAGATTGTTCGCTGATGGACGCCGAGACAATACTGTCGACCCGACGGTTGGATGCATCGGGCTGTTTTGAGGGCTACCGGGTGCTGCATGTTGCGGACGGAGAGGAAGCTGCCGCCAATGCGATCCGCTTCAACAATCTGGTGCTGATGGCCGCCGGCTTCCCACGCACCGCTGAGATGTTGGATCGCGAAGGGTATGAGGTCGTAGAAATCGACAACACCGACTGCGCAAAGCTGGATGGTGGAATGTCCTGCCTTTCGTTAAGGTTCTAAGGGCGTGACCGGTAGCGTTCGATCCTTGGTGTTTCTTGCGAGAACCGTCGCCTGTACCGGTCTTTCCTTTCCCGCCATTCGCTCATAAACATAGGTGGCCGCCGATGATCTCGTCCGCCTAGTGCGACCTGCAACCGGTTGCAAGACTTTTGCGATGGTGCATAATGAATCTCTGATGCAAAACACCTTGATATCTCTGACCATCAACGACCGGAGCCGCACTGCGTGAGCGTGACCCTGAAAGACGTCGCAGCCTTGGCTGGTGTATCGCGATCCGCGGTGTCGCGCACCTTTACCGAAGGCGCCTCGGTCTCTGCGAAAACACGCAGCAAAGTTGAAAAGGCCGCGCGAGAGCTTGGCTACAGTCCCAACGCCCTCGCCTCGTCCCTGACCACCGGGCGCACCAAGTTGATCGGGTTGATTTCGAACAACTTTCACAACCCGATTTTTCTTGAGGTGTTCGATCAGTTCACCCGCGCCTTGCAGGAACGCGGGCTACGCCCTTTGATCGTGAACCTGACGGACGAGACCGAGCCCGCAAACTCGGTCCGCATGCTGCGCCAGTATTCGGTTGACGCGGCCATCGTTGCCTCATCGACGCTGCCACCCAGCTTTGCCAAGGCGTTTCACGATGCGGGCGTACCGGTGGTGCATACATTTGGCCGCTCGGCCACCTCACCCGAAGTGCATGTCGTGGGAATCGACAATGTCGAATGCGGGCGCATGGCCGCGCGCGAGCTTTTGGCGCGCGGATATAAGCGTGTCGGCTATTTGGGCGGGCCTGAAGATGCAACCTCGGCGCTCGACCGGTATCGCGGGTTCATGGAGGAGTTGGCAGATCATCCCGATATCGAAGTAAGCCATTGTTTCGCAGGGGCTTATTCCTTCGAAGCCGGTCGCGCCGAAATGTTGCGCCTGTTGGCCAACACCCCGTCCGAAGCGTATTTCTGTGGCGATGACATCCTGTCTGTTGGCGCATTGTCCGCACTGGCCGATCACGGGCTGAAACCGGGTCAGGACATTGGAATCATCGGCCTGAACGACATGGAAATGTCGCGCTGGGAAAGCGTTAACCTGACAACGATCCACCAGCCGATCAAGCAGATCATCACCTCATCCGTCGATCTGGTTGTCGAGATGCTGAAAGAGCCTCAGCGCTATCCCGAGGCCCGTATTTTCCCCTGCCGCGTGATTGAACGGGGCACATTGCGGCCCCGCCCCTGATCAGCGAAACATCGGCGGTCGCGCGTCCTTCCACACGCCATCGGCCTTGCCCGATGCAACAGCCGCGTGAACGGCCGCAATGGACCGCAGCCCATCTGCCGCACCGGGCAGACCGTCGCGTCTTTCACCGCGGATCGCATCCGCCAGATCGCAATAGATGTTGGCGACCGCCAGAGGAAACCCCTCGGGGTGCGCAATGGCGACACGCGACAGGCGTTGCACCTCGTCGTGCAAACCGCCCTCACCCTTTTCGATGATCTGAGTACGCCCCCCGACCGGAGTATAGATCAACTGGTTGGGCTGTTCGGATGCCCAGCGCAGCCCACCGGTTTCGCCAAAGACCTGAATGTCAAAGCCATGCTGCCGCCCGATCGCCACTGATGATGTCCACAGGCGCCCAACCGTGCCGCCCTCCATCCGGAAATTGATCATTGCATCATCTTCCAACTCACGGCTGGCGATGGTCGAGGCCATGTCGGCAGACAGGGTTTTCACCTGATCGTCACAGATGAAACTGGCCATGTGCAACGCATGGATACCGCAATCGGCAAACTGCCCCGAAACCCCGGCCATCGCTGGGTCATAGCGCCAGCGCACGCGCGGGTTATCCGCATCTGTGGCGTCGCCATGATGACCGTGGCTGAAATTGGTCACCACCAGACGCACCTTGCCGATATCGCCTGCGCGCACCATCGCGCGGGCCTGACGCACCATCGGATAGGCAGAGTAACAGTAGTTCACCGCACAGATCCTGCCCGAGGCTTCGGCCACGCGCACAATCTCTTCGCCCTCTTCCACCGTCATGGTCATCGGCTTTTCGCACAACACGTTAAAACCTGCCTCAAGATACGCCTTGGTAATCTCAAAATGGGTCGAGTTGGGCGTCGCGATGGTTACCAGATCAACCCGATCCTCGCGGTCTTTTTCGCCCGCCAGCATCTCTTGCCAGTCACCATAGGCACGATCGGCAGCAACACCCAATCGCTGCGCGTATTCGCGGCCCACGTCGGGCCGGTGATCCAGCGCGCCAGCTGCAAATTCGAACAACCCGTCCGCCTGCGCCCCAAGGCGATGTGCAGGGCCAATCTGGCTGCCTTCACCACCCCCGATCATGCCCCATCTCAACTTAGCCATGGTCATTGTCTCTCATTGGAATTGTCACGTAGAGCGATCAGAAATCGCTTATGTCCTGCCACTGCCGCTGATCGGACGAGGCCAGCGCAGCGGCCAGCACGCGGTTGACTTCATGCCCGTCGCGGAACGTGGGCCAGATCGCCTCGCCGGTGTGGATGGCCTGTAGAAAGTCCTTGCCCTCGATAATGATCTGGTCCTGATAGCCGGTTCCATGACCCGGACCCTGACAGAACGGCTCATAATCCGGGTGCGCGGGGCCGGTCAGGATCTTGGTGAACCCGCGCGCGGCTTCGGGCCCTTCGCGCTTGTACAACCACAGCGCGTTCTGGTCCTCCTGATCGAACCGGATGGCACCTTTTGTGCCTGATATTTCATAGGCATAGCCCATTTTCCGACCCGTCGCGACGCGGCTGAAATACAGGTTTCCCATCACCCCGTTTTCAAACCGACACATCATCTGGGCATGGTCGTCATTTGTTACCTCACCACCGGGGCGGGTTTTGTGAACGGTCTCAACATCGGCCATCACCTGCGCAATGGGCCCGATCAGCGCCAATGCGCCGTTGACCATATGCGGGGCAAGATCGCCGATTGTGCCATTGGCCCTACCGGTTGTGCGCCAGGTGGCCGGGGCCTGCGGATCGGCATAGAAATCCTCGGTATGCTCGCCCCGGAACCACGTGATGTCACCAATCGCGCCATCGGCAATCAACTGGCGGGCATATTGGCTGGCGGGTGTGCGGATATAGTTGAACCCCACCATGTTCACCGCCCCCGAAGCCTCTGCCGCGGCAACCATCGCCCGACTGTCTTCAAGCGATGCGCCCAATGGTTTCTCGCACAAGACCGGTTTACCCAAGGCAAAAGCCGCTTCGGCAATCTGACGATGTGTTGACTGAGGCGAGGCGATAACGATTGCCTCGACCCTGGGGTCTTCAACCAACATGCGCCAGTCATCGGTTGCCCGCTGAAATCCATAGGCCGCCCGGTAGCGTTCGGCACTGTCCGGGCTCGACGCGCAGATGACCTCAAGCCGGGGGCGCAACGCCGTGTTGAACACCGCACCGACGGCCGACATGGCAACGGAATGGGCCTTGCCCATATAACCGCCACCCACGATTCCCACTCCGATTTCAGGCATCTGCTATGGCCTCGCACATTGTGTTTGCAACCGGTTGCAAAATCAGTATCGTGTGAATCGATTCAACGCAAGGTCCAAACTTTGCCCACCCCACTTTGCCGGAGGACATGACGTGAGCGCTTTGATGGAGGGTATCAAAGGAAACCGCTTTGCCGTTCTGGGGCGTGCGGGTATGGACCTTTACGCAGACCCGATCGGTGTCAAAAGCGAAGAGGCCGATACGTTCCATGCCGATCTTGGCGGCTCGTCCGCGAATATCTGCACCGGTCTGGTCAAGCTGGGCAGTCAGGCATCCTTGATCACCTCCGTCTCGGACGATGCTATTGGTCGGTTCTGCCTCAACCGGTTGCAACATTACGGGGTGGATACCTCTTACATCCGCGTGTTGGGGGGTGAGTATCGCACCTCTCTGGCCCTGTATGAAAGCCGGACCGAGAATTTTCAGAATGTCATCTACCGCAACGGTGCGGTCGATTTTCAGGTTACTGACGCGGATGTCGACAGGGTTGACTATTCATCCTTCTCGGCCCTGATCTCGGCTGGCACCGTCTTTGCGTCGGAACCCTCGCGCAGCGCCACATTCCAAGGGTTTGAAAACGCGCGCAAAGCTGGTCTTCCGATCATTTTCGATGTTGATTACCGCCCCTACAGCTGGCCTTCGCCGGAAATTGCCGCTGACGTTCTGTCCCGTGCGGGCGAAGCCTGTGACCTGATTGTCGGCAATGATGAAGAGTTCGGCTTCATGGCCGGAGGTCTGGAAAAGGGCTTTGCCAAGGCACAGGACCTAGCCAGGAAACCGGGCCGGGTTGTCATTTACAAGATGGGCGAAAAAGGCGCCGTGACGCTGGCGGATGGGCAGGAAATCAGAACCGGGATCTACCCAGTGGACGCCATCAAGCCAGTCGGGGCTGGTGACAGTTTCATGGCAGGGCTTCTGGCTTCGATCGCGGCGGGGCACTCGCTGAAAGACTCGGTGATGCGCGGTTCCGCCTGCGCATCCATTGTCGTTTCCAAACCCGGCTGCGCCCCCGCCATGCCGACGACCCCCGAACTAAACGCGTTCCTCGCCTCTCACCCCGGCCCGACCACATAGGAGTATCCCATGCATATCGCGCCCTATGACAATCAGAACAAGCCCATCGTTGACGCCGGTGATCCGACCGTTCCGCTGAACTATTTCAACATCGTCAAACTGAAAAAAGGCGAGGCGTTCGAATACCAGGTGCCGGGCTACGAGACCTGCATCGTCCCTGCAACCGGCAGCGTCGATGTGGATGTCGAAGGCGTTTCCTTCCCCAGTCTGGGCAACCGGGGCGAAGATGTCTGGGATGGCGAGCCCGAGGGCGTCTATGTGCCCGTCGGCGCAAAGGTACAGATGGTCTGCGTTTCTGACGCGACCGAGGTGTTCATTGCCGGTGCGAAATACGACAAGGTGCTGGACCCGTTCGATGTGCGCGAACACGACCTTGTGCAATATGGCAGCGACGACACCAAAACCCACCGCAAAATCAAACACATCCTTGGCCAAAAGCAACACGACAAGGTCGGCCGCCTATTGGTGAGCGAGCTGTTCACCGTCGGTCAGGGCGGCTGGTCGGGCTTTCCCAGCCACAAGCATGACACCAACCGCCTGCCGGACGAAACCCGCCACGATGAGACCTATAATTTCCGGTTCAAACCCAACTGGGGCTCGGGCCTTCAGATGTTGCAGCGCGAGGATAACCAGCCGGGTGACGCCTATCACATCGTGGATGGATCGACCGTTTGCATCGACAAGGGCTATCACCCCTGCTGCGTTTTGCCGGGGTACGAGATGTATTATTTCACCATCCTCGGCGGCCTGACCCAGCGTTCTCTGGTGCAGTATTTCCAGCCCACACATGCCTATCAGATCGAGACCATTCCCGGCATCAAAGACATGATTGCGAAATTCAAATGACCCTCGTCACACTGAAAGACGTCGTGCAACCCGCGTATGAACAGGGCTATGCCGTCGGCGGGCTGGTCACACTCGGCTGGGAAGACATGCGCGCCTATGTAGCCGCGGCCGAGGCCGAGAATGCGCCCGTGATCCTGCAAGCCGGACCCAGCTGCCGCGAGCACACGCCACTGCCGATCCTGGGCAAGATGTTCCGGTATCTGGCCGAAAACGCCTCGGTGCCCGTCGTGGCGCATCTGGACCACGGCTATACCTTCGAGGACTGCAAGATCGCGCTGGACAGCGGGTTCACCTCGCTGATGTTCGACGGGTCGCGCAAACCCTTGCAGCAAAACATCGATGAAACCGCCGCAATTGCTGAGATGGCCCATGCGGCAGGGATTTCCTGCGAGGGCGAGATTGGTTTTGTCGGGTACTCGGGCGGTGAAGGATCGAACGGCACCGACCCGGCAGAAGCGGCCCGGTTCGCACGTGAAAGCGGTGTGGATGCGATGGCGATATCGGTCGGCAACGTCCATCTACAACAAAACAAGGAAGGCGGTCTGGACGAAGCCCGCATCGCCGAGATCGACGCCATGACCACAGTGCCTCTGGTCATTCATGGCGGGTCGGGCGTGCCGGTAGATCAGCGCGTGAAGCTGTCCCGCGAAACCTCAATCTGCAAATTCAACATCGGGACCGAGCTGCGCATGGCCTTCGGCAATGCCCTGCGAGACGCTGTCAATCGCGATCCCGAGCGGTTTGACCGCGTGACGATCCTGAAAGAAACCCATGATCCGGTCGAAGCCGCCGCGCGCATGGTCATCCGTGCCTTTGGCGCACCACCGCAACGTTAACGCGCGCTTTCGCCTTCAGATCGAGCCGCCCTCGACCATGAAGTTGCCCGCGCTGCACATGGCGGCGTCATCTGAGGCCAGAAACAGAACCATGCGCGCGACATAGACAGGCTCTATCGGATCGGGCAGGCATTGACGGTCCACCTGTTTGGCCAGCGCCTCGGGCGTCACCCAAAGGTCTTTTTGGCGGTCGGTCATGATCCAGCCCGGCACAACCGTGTTCACGCGAATGCGGTGATCGCCCAATTCGCGCGCCATGGTTCGGGTCAGGCCATGCACAGCGGATTTGGCTGTAGCATAGGCCGGGAAACCCGCCCCGGCCTCCCACCAGGAATTCGAGCCGATATTGACGATTGATCCCTTGCCCTTGGCAATCATGCCGGGGGCCACCGCCTGAATGGCGAAGAACATATGGCGGATATTGGTCGCCATGCGTTCGTCCCAATACTCTGGCGTCACCTCACGCCAGTCGTGGCGATCATCATGAGCGGCGTTGTTGACCAGCACATCCGCGTCACCCAACTCCTCAACCAGTTGCCCCAGAGCCTCTTGCATCGCTACGATATCGCGCAGGTCGCATTGGACAAAAGCGTGCTCACCATCCAGATCGGACAGCAACGCAAGCCCCGCGTCTGCATTCAAATCCAGAATGCCGACCTTTGCCCCTTGGTCGGCAAAGGCCCGAACGGTTTCAGCGCCAATTCCCCCGGCCCCGCCGGTGATGATAACCGTTTTGCCCGCAAGGCTAGGGTAATTGGCGAAGTCTTGGCTCATCCGTCACGCTCCATGATCCATTCGACCTCGGGGGCCAGGGCAAACCGCCATTTGCGCAGCGGGCCCGCCATGACGTTCAGATAATACATCTCAAACCCATAGGGCGCGCCGCAAGGGTGATGGCCACGCGGAACGATCACAACATCGCCATCGGAGACAGCCATCGTCTCATCCAACTGGCCATCATCGGTATAGACCCGCTGAATTCCGAACCCGTTGGCCGGGTTGAGCCGGTGGTAATACGTCTCTTCCAGATAGGTGATGCGGGGAAAATCATCCTCATCATGTCGATGACTGGGGTAAGAGGACCAGTGCCCATTGGGCGTAAAGACCTCGGTCACCAGCAGACTGTCGGCATAATCCTCGTTCTCCATCGCGATATTGTTGATATACCGCGTATTCACACCCTTGCCGCGTTCGGTCAGCGTGATGCCATCCGGCCCGATCCGGCGCGCTTTGTGGCCGCCCTTGCCCGGGGCCGAGCACACCGCCACAACGCAGTCGGTTTCCGCCACAGCCTCCCACTCGGTTCCGTTGGGCAGATACAGGCTATGCGGCGGTGTCTTTTCGAACACGTTCATCCGGTCGCCCAATACACCCCAGTCCTGACCGGCCCCGGTGATCCGTGCCTTGCCTTCGACCATCACCAGAATGATCTCGCGGTCTCCTGTCGCCTCGGCCGCCCTGTCGCCCGCTTGCAGATGATACAGCCCAAAACCCACATATCGCCATCCGGCACTGTCCGGGGTGATGTCATGTACCTTGCCACGGGTTCCAATAGGCTTCTTCAGCAGGTCTGCCATTCTTGTTCTCCTTATTGGGCGGGCCTAAACGGCCCGCCTGTATCGCCCTCAGGCCGCTTGCCGTGCTTGCAGGGCCGAAAGCGCCTCAGACAGTCGGGCCTCGGCCCACCCTTCCGATACGGCCCGGTGCAATATGTCGGCCTGGCTTTCAGGCGCGTTGCCACCAATCGGCGGGTCGGTGTCCAGATTGGTCGGGAACGGATAGCCCTCAGCCGTTGCGGCAATCGCAGCATTCAGCTCTGCCGCACTCAGCGCCCCCCGTTGTTTCAGGGCGACCAGCGACGGAAACACCGCCTGCGACATGGACTGCCGGTCAACCATCTCCATCGCACGACCGAAGGCAGACGAGACCTGCAACAGGTTCGCCATCCGCTGAATATCCGCACTGCTGTTTTCCCCGGCAGCGTGGAACAGCGCCGGATTGAAGAAAACGGCATCCCCCTTTTCAAGAGGCAACTGAATGTAGTTCTCTTCGAAAAACGCCCGGTGTGCCGCATCGTGAAAGGCCAGGTATCCCGGCGCATAAAGCTGCGAAAAGGGCAACAATTTGGTTGGACCGCTTTCCACGGGCATATCGCAATGCGCAACCGCCCCCTGCAAGGTCAGCGAAGCCGTCACCAGATGGGCATGGGCCGGATACCGGGCGGCGCTGTCGGCGGTTTGAAAGCCCAGATGGTAATCCCGATGCGCCTGCTGTGCCTTGCCGCCGGGGCGCACCTGATTGATCTGCGCGGTCACTTGATAGTTCGGCCCCAGCCACGCCTCGCAAGCCGCTGCAATGGCCACATTCCCGAAATAGAGCGCAAAGCCCTCGGGATCGCGCAAGCACTGTTTCTGTAACGCGTTCCATATCCGGTCATTCGCGCCCGAGGCTGCAAAGTGGTCGCCTTCCCCCGCCCCGCCCTGACGTTCTTCCTCGATGATCTGATGGAACACAGCGGTCGCCCGGTCGATCACGGACGTATCCGCAAATGCGCCTTTTAGAACGATCACGCCCGCCGACTTGTCCAGCACATACGCCCATTCCGCCAGCAGCGCTTTTCTTTGATCAGCCTTCTCCAACGCCGGGCGCAGCGCACGCATATCATAGATCGGAACGTTCTTTTGCACCGATGCGGCATGAGGCACCGCACCGGCTGTCAGGTTTTGCGAGGTCAACACCTTGAACTCATCCAGATCGCAGGATTCCCGGTCAAAATAGCCGACATATCCAAGTTCCTGATGTACCATGACAAACTCCTCTTTCATGGCTTCGGTGTTGCCCCGAGGGGCGGTGATTAAACGGTGATCTCCAACCCTGCCTTGCCGCAAACCTCGACGATGTGGTCATAGCCCAGCTTGGAGTACTCATAGGGCGGCGCCTTGGCGGGGTCCTGCTCGGCCTCGACCACGATCCAGCCCGTGTAATCCATTGCTTTCAACGCGCTGGCTACGGCCTGAAAGTCGATGCACCCATCACCCGGCACGGTGAACGCGCCGGCAATTACGGCATCCAGAAAGCTGCGATTGTTCTCGCGCGTGTCCTGCACGTTGTCCGGGCGGATGTCCTTGAAGTGGACATGGTGCACCCGGTCGCCCCAACGGTTCAGCGTGGCCATCACGTCGCCACCGCCAAATAGCAGATGGCCCGTATCGAAACACAGCTTCAGCTCGGGGCCGGAACCCTGCATCAGCCAGTTCACCTCATCTTCGCTTTCGATGATCGTGCCCATGTGATGGTGATAGGCCATCGGCATACCCTGATCTGCCATCCATTTGGCAAGCTCGGTCAGCTTGGCCGCATAGGCCAGAACCTCATCTTTGGACAGCTTCGGGCGGTCATTGACCGGCGTTCCGATCTGCCCCTGGACGGTATTGGAACACTCGGCGTAAACGATGCAGGGGCTGTTCAGCGCAACAAATTGTTCGACCTGTTCACGCACGACAGCGATTTCGGCGTCCAGGTCATTGACCAGAGTACTACCCGAGCACCAGCCGCCGCACAGCGCGATGTCATTGGCCTCCAGATAGGCGCGCAACCCTTCGGTGTCGCCGGGCATCCGCTGACCCCGTTCAACACCGGTATAGCCGATCTCGCGCGCTTCTTTCAGCGCCTGCTCCATCGTGTAGGCTGCGGTCAGGTCCGGCAGATCGTCATTCTGCCAGGCAATCGGAGAGATACCGATCTTCACGCTCATTTGGTGTTTCTTTCCTTGATGGCGACCTCATAGGCCGCACGTTTTTCGTTAACTTCCGGGCGGATGCTGACCTCGGGCACCGCCACGTCCCACCACGTTCCGCCATATTCGGTGGATGGGTAGGGATCGGTGTCGATCACCACCACATAAGGGCCTCTGACCTCGGCGCGTTTGGCCAGTGCCGCCTCAAGCTCGGCGATCGAGCTGACCTTGACCGCGGTCGCCCCCATTGCTTCGGCATGTTTGGCAAAGTCGATCGCCGAATTTTCTCCGCCGACCGCGTGATCCAGCAGGTTGTTGAACTCGGCCCCGCCGGTTCCCATCTGCAAACGGTTGATGCAGCCAAAGCCGCGATTGTCGGTGACCACAACGGTGAACGAAATCCCCATCATCGCCGCCGTCGCCATTTCGGAATTCGCCATCATGTAAGTACCGTCGCCGGTAAAGCAGATCACGTCGCGGTCGGGCTGGGCCATCTTGATGCCCATGGCACCGGCGATCTCATACCCCATGCAACTGAAGCCATATTCCATATGATAAGCACCGGGGCGCGGTGCCTTCCACAGCTTGTGCAGCTCACCCGGCATCGTGCCTGCGGCACACATGGCAACGGTGTTTTCATTGGCCGCCCGCTGCACGGCGCCAATCACCTGCATATCCGTGGGCAGCGCATTGCTGTCCGCTGGCGCGTCGGTCAACGCGTCGACCTTGGCAAACCACTCCGACTTCAGCGTCGCGGGCATATCAGGCGCGCGGTAACCGCCCAACGCACTGCTCAGGTCACCCAGCCCAACGCGGGCGTCAGCCTGCAGCGGCATCGCGCCGTGCTTTGCCGCGTCATAGGCGGCGGTGTTCAGGCTGATCAACTCCCGCTCGGGGTTTGCGAACAATCCCCAAGACCCGGTGGTGAAATCCTGAAAGCGGGTGCCGACGCCCAGCACCAGATCAGCCTCGGCGCAGATATCATTGGCAGGCTCACCGCCTGTGACGCCAATCGGACCAAGGTTCAGGGGGTGATCCCAGGCCAGCGCGGACTTACCGGCCTGCGTCTCGGCCACAGGCACGTTGTGCGCTTCGGCAAAGCGCTGCAACGCGGTGGTCGCATCCGAATAATGCACACCACCCCCGGCCACAATCACAGGGCGCTTGGCTGCCTTGATTGCGGCCACGGCTCGTGCCAATTCACCCTCATCCGGGCGAATGCGGCGCTGATACCAGACGCGCGGCTCAAAAAAGCTTACGGGATAATCATAAGCCTCGGCCTGCACATCCTGACAAAAGGCCAGCGTCACCGGACCGCAATCAGCCGGGTCCGTCATGGTGCGGAAGGCACGCGGCAGCGCCGTCAACAGGTGCTCCGGCCGGGTGATGCGGTCGAAATAGCGGCTGACCGGTCTGAAACAGTCATTCGCACTAATAGTTCCGTCCGAGAATACTTCGGGTTGCTGCAAAACCGGGTCAGGGCCACGCGTGGCGAACACGTCACCGGGCAGCAACAAAACCGGCAGGCGGTTCACATGGGCCAGCGCAGCAGCGGTAACCATGTTGGTGGCCCCCGGCCCGATGGACGAGGTGACCGCCATCGCCCGCCTGCGCCCCAACTGCTTGGCATAGGCAATCGCACAATGTGCCATCGTTTGTTCGTTATGACCGCGATAGGTGGGCAGGCTGTCTTTCACACCGTGCAGCGCCTCGCCCAAACCAGCCACATTGCCATGGCCGAAAATCGCCCAGACACCTGCGATAAAGGGCTCTCCAGCCTCGTTCATCTGCGCGCCCAGATAGCGCACCAGAGCTTGCGCCGCGGTCAGTCGGACTGTCTTGCTCATCATGATCCCTTTCAACTCAGCTCCGCCTTTGGCGGCCTGCGGGTTTTCTCATTTGCGAAGGTGCCAGCTTTTGTATCAAAGCCTGAAAACAGAGTGGCGTCACGTGCCACCGCCCGATGGATGCCCCATTGGGGCATCCAAGTTCTGAACTTTAAACCGTGCCGCCCAGCGATCCTTCAAGCTCGGCCATTTCCTGACCGCCCGCCATCAGGTCCTGCAACTGCTCTGGCGTGATCTCGCCACGCGTTGCTGTGCCCAGCGTCTTGCCCCGGTTCAAAACGGTGAACCTGTCGCCCACCGCCAACGCGTGACGCACGTTGTGGCTGATGAAAACCACGCCGACGCCCTGACTGCGCACCTTGTCGATGGTGGCCAGAACGTTCGAGGTCTGGCGCACACCAAGGGCCGAGGTCGGTTCGTCCAAGATCAGGATCTTGGCCCCGAAATACACGGCGCGGGCAATGGCGACGGTCTGCCGTTCCCCCCCAGACAGGGTGCCAACGGCCTGATCCGGGCCGCGCAGGTTGATGCCCATCTTGCGCATCTCTTCCATGCAGACCTCATTTGCGTGTTCAACATCGAACCGCTTCAGCAGACCCTTACCCTTGGTCGGCTCGCGCCCCATGAAAAAGTTGCGCGTGACGCTCATCAGCGGGATCATCGCCAGATCCTGGAACACGGTCGCGATGCCTGCCTCCATCGCATCCCGAGGGGTGTCGAAATGCAGCGGCTTGCCCTCGAAAAAGATTTCGCCCTTGGTGGGTTTATGCACCCCGGACATGGTCTTGATGAAGGTCGACTTACCCGCGCCGTTATCGCCCAGCAAACAGTGGCATTCACCCGGTTTGACGTCGAAACTGACGCCCGCCAATGCGATGATGTTGCCAAAGTGCTTTTCGATATCCTTCATTTCCACGATTGGGGCCTGATCGCCCGCCGCATCGCCGTGGTGGAACTTGGTATCTTCGGTCATATCAGCGCTCCCCGGTTACGCGTTTGCGGATCGCGTTGTTGAACAGAACGGCAATCAGCAGCATCGCGCCCAGGAACACCTGGAACCAGTCCTGATCGAAATCAGTATAGGTCAGTCCGATGACAACCATGCCAAAGATGATCGACCCAAAGAACGCCCCGATGGCCGAGCCATATCCGCCCGTCAGCAGGCAGCCCCCGATCACGGCGGCGATGATCGCCTCGAATTCTTTCTGGAAACCGCGCCGCGCGTCGGTCGAGCCCGCGTCGATCACCGTAATGATGGCAACAAGTGCAGCACAGCAGGCGGTCAGCATGAACAGGGACACCTTGATCTTGCTCACGGGAACACCGGAATTCGATGCCGCAGTGCTGTCACCGCCCGCCGCGAATATCCAGTTTCCGGCCGGGGTCCGCAGCAACACGTAGGTGGCTGCCAATGCCAGCACGATGAACCACAGGATTTCCACCGGTACGCCGGGTACCTTGGGTGCTCCGCTTTTGAAGGTGTCAATCATGCCGTTGGCCGCCAGCCAGGTAAACAGGCTGCCAAAGGCTTCGCCCGAAAAGAACGGTGCCAGCCAGTCGTTTTCAACCACGTCACGCACCCCGCGCAACTGGGTCGATCCTCCGGTCGCCGCCTTGAGGCCAACCAACGACAGACCGCGCAGAATAAACAGGAAAGCCAGCGTCACGATAAAGGACGGCAGGCCGGATCTTATGACGATATTTCCGTTTACTGCCCCGACAAATGCCGCGAATACGAATGTCATGGGGATCGCAATGATCAGTGGCAACTGCCATGTCACCACACAGACGCCGAAAAACAGGCCCGCAAACGCCACCATGGAACCGATGGACAAATCAAACTCGCCGCCGATCATCAGAAGGGCCGCACCGATTGCCAGAATGCCCAGCTGTGCCGCAGGTGTCATGAAGTTCATGACCCCGGCCAGGGTAAACATCGAATCGTCTGCTGTGATGGCAAAGAAGATGACCACCAGAACGACGCCCGCCATCGCACCGAGTTCGGGCCGTTTCATGAGCTTGGTCATGAAAGGTTCTTTCTTGACCCTTTCGTCCCCGGCGATTTGCGCTGAGTCACTCATCGTTTCCTCCCACTTGGATGGGAACGGCGCCACCGCGCCGCCCCGTTTTGTTCAGGTTGCGGTATGGATCAGCGGATGCCCTGCGCGGACAGCTCGATCACCTGCGCGGCCTTATCCTGAGTAATCAGGTTCGGACCCGAAGGAACGTTACCGCCGGGCATCAGGCCGTATTTGGCGTGCAGGCCCATGAAGTTCACCGACAGGTACCCTTGCAGATACTGCTGCTGGTCGATGGCAAAGGCCGCGTCGCCATCCGCAATCGATTGCAGGAAGTTGGCCGACAGGTCGAAGGACGCAACATTCACGTCACGGCCCGATGCTTTGACAGCGGCAACAGTCGGCTCTCCGGCCGAGCTTGCACCCAGCGCCATAACCGTATCGACGGCTTCATTAGCAGCCAGAGCAGCCGAGACCTTCGACTCGATTTCCGACGGATCGTTCGAGGTCGGCAGAACTTCGACATTACCGCCAAAGCCTTCCGCGAAACCTGCACAACGCAGGTCCAGCGCAACGTTGCCCACTTCGTGGTTCACACAGATCGCGGTTTTGCCCCCCATCGAAGCCAGTTGTTCGCCCGCAGCTTTCCCGGCGTCAAACTCGTCCTGACCCACGTGCAGCAACGCACCCAGCTGTTTCGACACATCCGACCCCGAGTTGATCGAGATCACCGGGATGCCTGCGGCAACGGCGCGTTCGATCGACGGGCCAAGCGCATCCGCATCCGGGATCGAAACGATCAGGCCATCGGGCTCCTGGTTCACGGCAGCGTCGATCAGCTGCGACATGGCCACCATGTCGAAAGTTTCCGGAGCGCGGTATTCCACATTCACTCCGACATCCTTGCCAGCCTGTTCAACACCGTTCTTCACGACGTTCCAGAATGCGTCATTGGCCTGGCCATGCGATACGACCACGATGTCCTGCGCAAAAGCGGGCGTCGCCAGGGCCAGTGCCCCCGCGGCAAGTGCACCTTTAACGAATTTCTTCATTTCAGTTTCCTCCCATTGGTTCAGTCTGATCTTCTGTTGGGGTACCGGCCCCAATCATCCGGCTGTGCCGAATCTCAGTGGCTGCGGCTCAGGGCCGAGCTGTCGTTAGTTTGAAGAATTTTGGTCATTTTGCAACCGGTTTCAAAAGTTCCTCCATCCGGACGGGCATTCCCGTCTGCGCTGACAGGGTCGCGGCCTCGGCCATCGCCAGCGCCGCCACACCATCCTGCAACGTGACGGGAACGTCGGAACCGCCGCCGACAGCATCAACAAATGCGGCCCATTCCACGCGGTAAGCCGGCATGTAGCGTTCCAGAAAGAAATAAGTCGGCTTCGCGCCCACAACGCCATTTGCCGTCGATTTCACGACGGTGTTTTCCAGCATGTTATGCGCCTGCAACAACCCTTCCGAGCCCAGCAATTCGACCCGCTGGTCATAGCCATAGGCCGCCCGGCGCGAGTTCTTGATGACCGCAATCCGGCCGTCTGCGTAAGTCATTGTGACCACAGCCGTGTCCACATCGCCTGCCGCGCCGATCTCTGCATCCACAAGCGACGATCCCACCGCCGTGACGGTCTGGGGCACATCCCCCATCAGAAAGTTCGCCATGTCGAAATCGTGGATCATCATGTCCCGAAACAGTCCTCCGGACACTTTTACATAGCTGACCGGTGGCGGGGCCGGGTCAAATGACGTGATCGACAACAGTTCGGCCTTGCCGATTTCACCCGCGTCCAAACCGGCCTTCAAAGCCGCAAAATTAGGATCGAACCGCCGGTTAAACCCGATCATGACAGGTTTGCCGCGCCCCGCTACGGCGCTCAGACAGTCCTGTGCCCTCTGAAGGCTCAGATCGACGGGCTTTTCGCACAGAACGGCTTTGCCAGCGCCCGTGGCCGCCTCAATCAGGTCGGAATGCGTATCCGTTGGTGTTGCAATCAGAACCGCGTCAATCTCGGGATCAGCGATAATTTTTTCTGAACTGCGTGCCTCGGCCCCATATTCATCCGCGAGGCTGTTCGCCGCCTCGGGCAGCGCATCGGATACCGCACACAACCTGCTCCCCGGATGGGAAGATATGGCCTGCGCATGAACGCGCCCAATACGCCCGGCACCCAGCAATCCGACCCTCAACATGCAGCTCTCCCGAATCTTGTTGTTGTGCGTAACAATGATTTTCTTTGCAACCGGTTGCAATATATTTTTTGCATCACCCCCGGATTTGCCAGCGGTTCCCGCAACCTCAACACGAATACCGCGCAAAAAACCGGTCTGATCTCAACAGGATTGCACTGCCTGACACGCATATTTCCGCGCAAATGCCAACCTACGGGAATCCCCCAATATCGCCGCACGGTGAATCACGTTAGATTGTACGTAAGGAACACATACTACCACTCTGTGACCCCCTTAGAGGGGCTGGCATGACCCCCTCGTCCAGCCCCTCATACCACACCAAACAGCCACAAGATCACGACGCGCCGACCAAAGCAGGCGCATGTCTGGTATTGATCTGGTTTGCAAATGGCGATCCCTGAAGGACTCGAACCCTCAACCTGCTGATTAGAAGTCAGCTGCTCTATCCAGTTGAGCTAAGGGACCGCTGCGCCCTTCTTGCGGTTTTTACCCGCGGGGTTCAAGAGGCAAGCGCATGAATGCGCTGTTGGGATCGTCAACATACCCAAAGATAGGCCCGCAATAGGAATATCCCAGAGACTCATACAGCTTGCGGGCGGCATCATATTCGCGAAGATGGCTCGCCCCGGTCTCAAGAACCAAAGCCTCGCACCCCTCTGCGCCAGCCTGTTCAGCCAGATGCACCATCAGCACGCGCGCCAGCCCGCGCCCTCTTGCCTGCGCCAGAATATGCACTGATTTTACTTCGGCGGTTCCATCGGGCAGCGCTTTCAGCGCACCGCATCCCAATGGCTCCTGTCCGTCAAAAATGGCCCAGAACCGCACCCCCGGCCCAGCCAAGGCTTCAGCGTCCATCGTGTGGTTGCTTTCCGCAGGTCCCGCAGTTTCACCATGGGCAAAATGCGCATCGACAATCGGGCGCAATACGTCCGATGTCGGGTCAGCCTCTCGGATTTCGATCATTCAGTGCGTCCAGGGGGCGCGCCGGTCGGTTGCGAAATTCTCGCCATAGCCCCGCGCGCGCAGATTGGGTTTGCGCTTGTGCGGCTCGCTGACCTGCGCATCGATACCGTGGGCCTTGGCATAATCCAGCGCCTCTTCCCGCGTGTCGAACTTCAGGCGCACCTGAGCCTGCGTGTCGCTGGACGACGTCCAGCCCATCAGCGGATCAACCTCGCGCGCCGAGGCCGGGGCGTATTCCAGAACCCATTTGCGGGTCTTGGCCATCCCCGAGGTCATCGCATTTCTTGCGGGCTGGTAAATCCGTGCGCGCATGTCGCCTCTCCGTACTCACTTGGCTGAGCCCGTTTATGCGTCAGAGCGCGCCCGGGGGCAAGATTGCAATTGTCGCGGCCCTCGCCCTCGAACTCATGCCAGAAACTGTCATCAGGCTGGGATAAGGTCGCGCGAAACAAACGCAAGAACAATACAACGACTCACCCGTCGCACGGCCTCAGACCGCAAAGCGGGCATTGAATCCGGATCGGCCCTTGCAGTTGGACAAAATAAGAACAAATGTAAGGGCCTGACGCCCGGAGCCTGCCTATGCCATACGCCCATTCCGACAAGACCCAACTGACCGCCGAAGACGTGCGCGCGCGCCTGAAACTGGAAGGCGGGAAGCAATTCGTGATGCATACCGAATTCAACCCGGCGGGCGATCAGCCCACGGCGATCAAGGAACTGGCAGGCGGCGTGCTGGACGGGGAACGCGATCAGGTGCTGCTGGGCGCGACCGGAACGGGCAAGACCTTCACCATGGCCAAGGTGATCGAGGAAACCCAGCGCCCCGCCATCATCCTGGCCCCCAACAAAACGCTGGCGGCGCAGCTATACGGTGAATTCAAGGGCTTCTTCCCCGAAAACTCGGTGGAATATTTCGTGTCCTATTACGACTATTACCAGCCCGAAGCCTATGTGCCGCGCTCTGACACCTACATAGAAAAAGAATCCCAGATCAACGAACAGATCGACCGGATGCGCCACTCGGCCACGCGGGCGTTGCTGGAACGCGATGACGTGATCATCGTCGCCTCGGTCAGCTGCATCTACGGTATCGGCTCGGTCGAAACCTACGGGGCGATGACGCAGGATCTGAAGGCCGGTCACGAATACGATCAGCGGCAGGTGATGGCCGATCTGGTGGCCCAGCAATACCGCCGCAACGATCAGGGGTTTCAGCGCGGCTCGTTCCGGGTGCGGGGCGACAGTTTGGAAATCTGGCCCGCCCACCTTGAAGACCGCGCCTGGAAATTGTCCTTCTTCGGCGAGGAACTGGAACAGGTCACCGAATTCGACCCGCTGACCGGCGAAAAAACCGACACGATGGACCATATCCGGGTCTACGCGAACTCCCACTACGTGACGCCGAAACCGACGATGCAGCAGGCGATCATCGGGATCAAAAAAGAACTGCGGATGCGCCTCGACCAGCTGGTCGGCGAAGGCAAACTTCTGGAAGCGCAGCGGCTGGAACAGCGCACCAATTTCGATCTGGAAATGCTCGAGGCCACCGGCGTCTGCAACGGGATCGAGAACTATTCGCGCTATCTGACCGGCCGCGCGCCGGGCGAGCCGCCCCCGACCCTGTTCGAATTCATCCCCGACAACGCCATTGTCTTTGCCGACGAATCCCATGTCAGCGTGCCGCAGATCGGCGGCATGTACCGGGGCGACTACCGGCGCAAGTTCACGCTGGCCGAACACGGGTTCCGCCTGCCGTCCTGCATGGACAACCGGCCTTTGAAGTTCGAGGAATGGGATGCCATGCGCCCGCAATCCGTCTTCGTCTCGGCCACCCCCGCCGCGTGGGAGCTGGACCAGACCGGCGGCGTCTTCACCGAACAGGTGATCCGCCCCACAGGCCTGCTGGACCCGCAGGTCGAAATCCGCCCCGTGTCGATGCAGGTCGACGACCTGCTGGACGAGGTGCGCAAGGTCGCCGCCGATGGCTATCGCACGCTGGTCACGACACTGACCAAACGCATGGCCGAGGACCTGACCGAATACCTGCACGAACAGGGTATCAAGGTGCGCTACATGCATTCCGATATCGACACGCTGGAACGGATCGAGATTTTGCGCGACCTGCGTCTGGGCGCCTTTGACGTTCTGGTCGGCATCAACCTGCTGCGTGAAGGGCTCGACATTCCCGAATGCGGGCTGGTCGCCATTCTGGACGCTGACAAGGAAGGCTTTCTGCGGTCCGAGACCTCGTTGGTTCAGACCATCGGCCGCGCCGCGCGCAACGCCGATGGCCGGGTGATCATGTATGCCGACAAGATCACCGGTTCGATGGAACGCGCGCTGGCCGAAACCGACCGCCGTCGCGCCAAGCAGATGGCCTATAACGAGGAACACGGTATCACGCCCGCGACTGTGAAAAAGAATGTCGAGGACGTTCTGGCCGGGCTGTATGAGGGCGACGTCGACATGAACCGCGTCACCGCCACCATCGACAAACCGATGCACGGCGCCAACCTCGAGGCGCACCTGAACGGGCTGCGCGACCAGATGCGCAAAGCCGCCGAGAATCTGGAATTCGAAGAGGCCGCCAATATCCGCGATGAAATCAAACGTCTGGAAGCGGTCGATCTGGCCATCGCCGACGACCCCATGGCCCGCCAATGGGCGGTCGAGAAAGCCTCGGAAGCCGCCGTGAAGTCACGCGGTCGGTCAACGGCTGGACGACCCGGGCAACGGGGTGGGAATGTGAAGAGGCGGAAGAGGTAGTTGCCGTCAGACGGCTATCAAACAAACAGGTTTCTCGTATGTTACTCAAGGTCTATTAGTTTTACATGGAGTTTTTGAAAGACATCTCAGAGGCATGGGCCCAAAGGGTCAAAAGCCCACTTCTCGGTTCAGTTGCTATTTCTGTTTTCATACTAAACTGGAAGCCGTTCTGGTTTCTTGTCTTCGCAAACGTTACTACGCTTGAAAAATTTGCATTTTTTGATTGTAATAGGCTTTGTTGCACAAATGGCGTGAGGGATTCCCTGTTTGAATCCAGTGGGGTAGCAATGGTGCATGAGCAGTTGGTC
>NZ_JBXWTH010000069.1:0-5320 GCF_059613825.1 Ruegeria sp. SATB027 | reverse complement strand
CACCCGGCAAAATCAACCATCTTGCCGCCCAACTCAACGTGAAGCCCAAAAAGCGGCGTGCGTCTAATCTCGGTCATCTTGGATACCTTTTCGTATCTTTCTGTTTGGAACGCATTCCCGTCAGTCTGCCTCAAGTAGTCAATATTGCAACGATTCCGGTCAACTTGCGAACCGGCGCGCCGCCTGTGGGGCAAGTCTGTATACGGGCGTATGCATCCATTGCGTTCCTATAGGAAACTTTTTTCCGTTAGGCAACATTTGTCATTTGGCCTCTGCAAGGGTTTGCCGATCAAAGCTTTGAACGCGACGATAACACCAGGCAAGCCGACTGCAATGGCCTGAAAAAACGGTATTTTGCCTGCACCTTATCGCGCCTGTCCGTCAAGTGACTGCACTGCGAGATCCAGCACCCTCAGCCCGGCGACAAGATCGCTTTCGACGGTATCTTCGGCAAAATCGTGGCTGATACCGTTGATCGAGGGCACGAACAGCATCGCAACGGGCATCAGGCGCGACACGTTTGTGGCATCGTGCAACGCGCCCGACGGCATCCTGCGCCATTTGCCGGGGGCCACCTGTTCGGCCCCATGTTCCAGCGCCGCGCGCAGCGTCTGATCCATCGTGACGGGTTCCAACCCGAGCAAAGGGCCGTAGGTCAGCACCATGTCCTGTTCGCTGGCTATTTCCTGCGCTGTGGTACGGATGATCTCCTCCATCCGCGACAGCCGATCCGGATCGCCATCGCGCCACTGCATCGAGAACCGCGCCCGACCCGGCACGATGGACGACGCATTGGGGTGAAGATCGACCCGCCCGATGGTCCAAACGGTTTGTGGTGTCACCACGTTGCGAAACCGTTCGTTGAGGCGCGTGTTGAACAGTGACAACGCCTGAAACGCGTCCCGGCGCAAATGCATCGGTGTGGTGCCCGCGTGATTCTGCTGCCCTTCGAAAGTGACCGACATGTCCCGGATGCCGACGATATCGGTGACGACACCGATCTGCTCGTTCGCAGCGTCCAGAGAAGGGCCCTGTTCGATATGCATCTCGACAAAACCGCTGAACCGCGCGGGATCGACAAAACCCTGCGACAGGTTCGCCATGGAAGATCGGGCCTCGCCAAAGCTGATGCCAGAACCGTCGGTCAACACATCGGCCTTGTCCAGAGGCAGACCGCCGGACCAGACCGCCGAGCCCGTGGTCACACCGAACCGGCCTTCTTCGTCCTGAAAACTGACGACCGAGATCGGCTGGTCGCTGGACCGCGCGATCTCGAGCGCGGCGATCACGCCGAGCGCGCCATCCAGCCAGCCGCCTTCGGGCTGGCTGTCGGAATGCGACCCCATGAGCAGAGAGCGGCCGGGCGCCAACCCGAACAGGTTGCCGACCGGGTCGAAATGCGGTGTCAGACCTGCATCGGCCATACGGTCCGCCAGCCATTGGCGCGCCGCGATATCCGCCTTGGAATAGGCTGGTCGGATGACCCCTTTGCCCACTCCTGAGGCACCGAATTCACGCAGCTTGTGCAGATCCTCCAGAAAACGCGTGTGATCGACGGCCATGAATCCCTCCGGGCGCAGTTGGTCAGGGCGACCATAGCCAGAAACCGGACAGCTGCGAATGTTTTTCCGGTGAGATCAAGAAACCCCTCTGGTCCCGGCAGGGAACCTGCCCTAAGACTTCGGCGCAAGAGGGAGCGACATGTCACATATCACATTGGTGCGGCACGGGCAGGCAAACACGACGGCGCGCGACGAAGCAAGCTATGACAAGCTGAGCGATCTGGGCCATCAACAGGCTCGCTGGCTGGGCGCGCATCTGCGTGACACCCGCAGCCACTATACACGCGTCTATTGTGGCACCCTGACCCGCCATACCGAGACGGTCACCAGCATGGGATTGGCTGATCCTGTCTGCGACGCACGGCTGAACGAGATCGAGTATTTCACCCTTGCACAGCTGTTCGAAGAACAGCACGGCGTCGAAATCCCGACCGATCGCGAGGGATTTGTCGAACACCTGCCCAAAACCTTCGCGGCCTGGGCCAGCGGAAAGATCGAGAACGCGCCGGAATCCTTCGACGCGTTCGAAGCCCGCGTCCGCGATGCATTGCACGAGATCGGGACCGAGGGCGGACCGGCCATCGTCGTGACCTCAGGCGGGTTGATCTCGATGGTGGTGCGGCAGGCGATGGGGTTGGACATCCCGTCGATGGCGCGGGTGGCCCTTGCCATCATGAACACGTCGATGCATCGTCTGCACCCGATTGGCGCACAGCTGAGCCCGGTCCTGTTCAATGCGGTGCCGCATCTGGAAGCACCCGACCGGCAGTTCGCGCAAACCCACCTCTAACCAGATCGGAGATCCCCGATGCAGCTTTATTATGCACCCCGAACCATCTCGGTCGCTGTTGCGATTGCTCTGGAAGAGGCCGGGCTGGACTATGAAGCGATCAAGCTGGACTTTGCCGATGGGGAACAGACAAAACCAGCCTACAAGCAGATCAATCCCAAGGGGCGCGTTCCGGCGCTGGTGGTCGATGGCGGCATCCTGACCGAGACCGGCGCGTTGCTGGAATATATTGCGGTCAAGGCACCCGAGGCCGGGTTGGTACCAGCTGATCCGGTCATGGCCGCCCGCATGCGCGAGGTAATGTTCTATCTGGCCTCGACCATGCATGTGAACCACGCCCACAAGCTGCGCGGGCATCGCTGGGCCGACAAGAAATCCAGCTGGAAAGACATGACGGACAAGGTCTCGCAAACGATGACGGCATCTTGCGACTATATCTCGTCAAACGGGTTGCGCGGGCCGTTTGTTCTGGGGGACGCGTTCTCTCTGGCCGATGCCTATCTTTATGTGGTTTGCAGCTGGCTGGAAGGCGACGGCGTCGATGTCTCGGCATTCCCCAAAATTCTCGCCTTCCGCAAGGCGATGGAGGCACGGCCTTCGGTTCAGGCGGTGCGCGCTGCCGGGATGCTCTGACAAAAGGAAATAAGATGACACATCTCTGGGTCAGGGCGGAACAGCGCCCGAACGAGGAACGGGTGGGGCTGACACCCGAAGGGGCCGCGGCACTGATCGCCGCAGGTCTCCGCGTGACGGTCGAGGAAAGCCATGTCCGCGCTATTCCGATTGATGGCTACAAGGACGCTGGCTGTGCAATCGCGGCTGAGAATTCGTGGCCCGAAGCCCCGCTGGATGCGATCATCTTTGGCCTCAAGGAACTGCCCGAAGATGGCACTCCCCTGCCCCATCGCCACATCATGTTCGGCCACGCCTATAAGGGCCAGCATTCGGGTCGCGCGCTGCTGGAGCGGTTCAAGGCAGGGGGCGGTACGCTTTATGATCTGGAATACCTGGTGAGCGAAGACGGCCGCCGGGTTGCCGCCTTTGGCTATTGGGCTGGTTATGCAGGCGCTGCGGTAACGCTCAAGACATGGGCGGCGCAACAACGGGGCGAGGAATGCCCGCCGGTTGAGGTGTATGCAGGCAAAGACGTTCTGAACGCCGAATTGCTGGCCGAGTTGGACGCGACCAGAGCCCCACGCCCCCGCGCCATCGTCATCGGTGCACTGGGTCGCGTGGGTACGGGGGCCGCAGACCTGTGCGACGCGATGGGCGTCGACGTCACCAAATGGGACATGGCGGAAACCGCAAGCGGCGGGCCGTTTCCCGAAATTCTGGACCACGACCTGTTCCTGAACTGCATCTTCGCGCGCCCCGGAACCCCGGTCTTTGTTCCGCGTGAGGCGTTGACTGCCCCGCGCAACCTGACCGCCATCGGCGATGTCGCCTGCGACCCGGACAGTGATTACAACCCGGTGCCGGTCTATGACCGTGCAACCACATGGGACGCGCCTGCTTTGCGCGTGGCAACCGATCCGGTGATGGACGTGATGGCCATCGATAACCTGCCGTCGATGCTGCCGGTCGAAAGTTCGGAAGATTATGCGGCACAGCTTTTGCCGTCGCTTCTGACCCTGACCCATCTGGACAGCGGCGTCTGGGGTCGGGCAGAAGCGATTTACAAAACACATATCGAAGGGATCTGAGCGATGACGATTCACTGGTGTGGCACCGGCCTGTCGGCCATCCCCGGCCTGCGCCGTCTGATCGAAGGTGGCCACAAGGTCACCGTCTGGAACCGGACGATCGAAAAAGCCAAGGCCGAGGTCGGAGACCTGACCGACGATATTCGCGCCTTCGACATCGACGCTCTGGGTGATGTGCTTGGAAAGGGCGACGTGATCGTGTCCATGCTGCCGGGCGACTGGCACGTACCACTGGCGGAACTGGCGATTGCCAAGCAGGCCAATTTCGTGTCGTCGTCTTACATCGCGCCCGAAATGCGCGCACTGGACGACAAGGCGCGCGAGGCCGGTGTGGCGCTGGTCAACGAAGTTGGTCTGGATCCGGGCATCGACCACCTGATGGCGCATGCACTGGTCGATGACTATCGCGCCTCGGATGTGTTCGATCCGCAAAACCACCTGAGCTTTATTTCGTATTGCGGTGGCATTCCCAAAATCCCGAACCCGTTCCGCTACAAGTTCAGCTGGTCGCCGTTGGGTGTGCTCAAGGCGCTTCGGTCGCCTTCAAAGTCGATCCGAGACTATGCCCCGCTGGACGTTGCCCGCCCGTGGGATGCGATCAGCAGCTATATCGCGCCGCTGCCAACGCCGGAAAGTTTCGAGGTCTATCCCAACCGCGACTCGATCCCGTTCAAGGCGCAGTACCAGTTCGAGGATCACTGGCCCGTCAGGGAATTTGTCCGCGGCACCCTGCGCCTGAACGGCTGGGCGGATGCGTGGTCGGACGTGTTCCGTGAAATCGAAACCCTGTCGGGCCCGGAAGGGGATGCGCGTCTGAAAGAGATGTCCGACCAGTTCTGGAGCGAAAACGCCTATGACGAGGATGAGCCCGACCGCGTTGTGCTGTGTGTTGGACTGAAAGCCGAGAAAGACGGCGTTCCTGTCTGGCACAAGACCTATGTCATGGACGCTTGGGGCGACGAGCGCGGTACAGCAATGGCGCGCCTGGTTTCGATCCCGGTTTCACTTGCCGTCGAGGCCGTTATGAACCGCGCCATCCCCGCAGGTGTTTACGCAGCCCCAAGCGACCCAAAACTGGTACAAGGCTGGATGGCCGAGATCGACCGGCTGGCCCAGCACTTACAGATCGTGGATCATACGGCCTGATCGCACCCAAAAAGCCATTCCAGAGTTTCTGGAATGGCTTTTTTGACGGATGTATTTGACAAGAGCTTTTTCAGGTTCCGTGCGTCTATTTTTGGGTGATCTACCGAGGTGAGACTGGC
>NZ_JBXWTH010000068.1:0-21217 GCF_059613825.1 Ruegeria sp. SATB027 | reverse complement strand
GCCGAAGCCTCGGGCGGTGGCTACAAGGTGCTGTGGCAAAATGCGAACGGGTCATATGCTGAATGGACCACGGATGCTTCGGGGCAATACCAAGGCGGTGTTAGCATCGCCAATGTTGTGGATGTCGAAACCTTCTACAGTCACGATATTGATGGAAATGGGACCATCGGTCCTGCTCAACCAAAACTGATCGCTTTGTTGGCACCGGAAAACAATACCGTGACGGTGGCCGAGGAGTCCGGTGCCTCCGAATGGGACGAAGATGTCGACTATCTGGAATTCGTGCCAGACTTGCCCACCTTCCAGAATGAGGAAGATATCTATGGATTGGTTGTCTCTTGCGTGAAAAACAACATTTACGGGCCTTCGACAACCATCCTGGAAGCTGTGTGGCATGAAGCCACAGACAATGTGTCAGAAGAGGATGCCAACCTGACAATTGCATCCTTGCTGGAGGATGACAGCTTCTTTTGGTAATGTTGACCCCGCTCTGTAGAAGATGCTGATCGCGCTGCGATTGCCTCGGATACATTTCTGGTGCGAGAGAAGTGTATCTATGCCGAAGAAACGATTCAGTGATGTGCAAGTTGCCTTTTCGTTGTAACAAGCTCTGAGAGAGACGTTGGTCAACTGGTGTATGAAGATGCATTTTGGCCGACTGGCCTCAGGGAACCGTATTCAATATCCAATTGGGGTCAGGTTTATGTGGACGGCTCAAGGCTGACCCTTCGGGGTTGAGATATTTGAATCCATTGGGGCGTATCGCACGTCAACAAGCTTTCGTTTCACGTCACGTCAAAGGAGGTATGGCGACAGTTGGCCAACCTTCTGTTGACACAAGAATAAGGGACCTTTCCAAGGTCGCAGAGGAAAACCCCAGGCGCAGCGACCGCATATACATGGCTTGCAATTGGTTCGAAATCCGCCCGGAAATGCGCTGTGCTTTTGACGCAGATCACCGAATAACTCAGAGGGTTTAACCCGATATGTGTGAAATGTGCGCGATCCAGGCATTGGTTTCGTATGCTTGTGACGACAAGGTCGATCTCGGCGTCGTGTCCAACCAAGCGAAGCGCAGCTGTCTTGCCAAGCGTAGCTGTTCCGCCGCCATACATTTCACCGGTATAGCGGCATGTGCCATCACTTAAGGAAAGCACTTCAAACTCTGCCCTGAATGGAACATGTCCGGCCAGGTTCGACTTTGCGCCGATAGCCAAAATGATCCGTGCGCCCTCCCCTGCCGCATGGGCCTGAATGGCACTTTCCGGATCATGGAACAGACCCATCAGAACGTTTCTTACTCCGCCCTCAATTAAAGCGGTCAGCAGCCCCGTTGTATCTGACGTTCCGCCTGCGCCCGGATTGTCCTGAACATCGGCTAGAACGATGGGTTTTTCGCGCCTTTGACGACATGTGGAAACGGCCTCTTCCAAAGACAACATCTTACATTCAAGATTGGCCTCACGGGACAGGAACATGCCGACAATCTCTTTGGCAGCGGCAGCCGCTTTTTCAGCAGTCAAAGCATAAGCAAGGCAGGATGGCCCGGTGTCAGGAAAATCCGCCGCCGTAAAACCAAGAGCGATCTCTGCCAGAATGCCTTGCTGTTCAAACCTGACAGGCAATTGATAGATATCACTGATCGGCGCAGAACCCGTGTGTTGCGCATGCAGGGGGATCAGGTAAGGCACCGGTTGGAACGTTTTGTATAGGGTTTCACCCGCCAGCAGGCGACGCAAGACTGGAACGCATCGTGCACCCGCTTCCGCCATATCCAAATGTGGGTAAGTGCGAAAAATCGACAGGTAATCTGAGTGTTTGACCATTTCGGTGGAAATGTTGGCATGAAGGTCCAAACTTGCGACCACTGGAACGTCTGGACCCACAGTTTCACGAACGCGACGCAAAAGCTCTCCTTCACCGTCAGCAAGGCTTTCGGAGACCATAGCTCCGTGCAGATCAAGATAGACACCGTCAATCTGGCCTGCGCCCCATATTCCGTCCAACAGCATCCCGCAGATCGTTTCGAATGCATGATCGGTGACATGGGCGGACGGTTCGGCAGAGCACCACAAAACGGGAATGACATCAAATCCCGCTGCCTGTGCCGCGGCGGTGAAACCCGCGATCGGAAGGTTCATGCCCTCGGTTTCCAGAACAACCTGTGAACCATGCAGCATTCCCGGCCAGGAATCCGCCATCTCAAACTCAGGCATCCCAGCTTTCGTTACACCGAAACAGTTGGTTTCATGTTGGAACCCCGCGATCACGATACGCTTGGTCGCCATTATGCGTGCTCAAACTCTTGTTCAGTACACACAGCGGAAAAAACCCTTTCGCCATAGCGGATGGTTTCAAGCACGACAGTGTCTGACAAGCGGTCCGGGTCGTGCAGTGGATTGCGCGAAAGAACAACAAAGTCTGCAATTTTACCCGGTTCTATGGATCCGCGTTGATCTTCCTTGAACACCTGCCAAGCGGCTTCGATGGTTTGGGCCCGCAGGGCTGAAATAACGCTGATCTTCTGATCCTCGCCAAGCACACGGCCAGAAGCGGATTTTCGGTTCACCGCACAATGGGCAAGATGGATTGGACGCGTCGGTGTGACCGAGGCGTCGTTGTGGATCGTGTATCGCACGCCATACCGTTCGGCTGACGCCGCTGGCGATATCCGTTCGGCTCGCTCGGGTCCCAGGAAAGTATCGTAATGACGATCCCCCCAAAAGAAGACATGGGCGGGAAAGAAGCTGACGGTCAGACCAAGCCGGGCCATACGCTCCAATTGGTCATCCCTCAGAACCTGGCCATGGATAATGGTATGTCGATGATCCTGGCGCGGGTGTGCAACAAGCGCCTTTTCCACCGCATCTATGAACATCTCGGCACCGGCATCGCCATTGCAGTGGCAGTGAATCTGCAAGCCCTGACTGTGGAGCTTTTCTACATCCGCAACCAACTGCTCTTGCGAGGTATAGGTCATTCCACAAGGATTATCAGGGCTGGCAGGTTTGAAATATGGAGCAGACAAATACGCGGTCTGTAACTGAAAGGCCCCGTCCGTAAACAGTTTGCGCGGACCCAGCGAAAAATGCGGGTTGCCCGGCCAGCTCGTTCCAATCCAACGCGAAGATAACTCTGGCTCCAGATCTCCGACGGGCAAAAGCTCGATGTCAATTCCCGGATCCTGATCCGCAGGCAGGCTGGCGAAGTGGTCCAGCATGGGCTGCGATGCCCAGGCATTTTGGGCATAGGTCACACCATGGGCCAGGTATTCGCTGCGGCAGGCGTCAAAACCCCGCCAAAACCGGTCGCGGTCAATCAGGAAATCAGTATCGCCCATTTCACCCATGGCCGACAGCCCTTCCATCAATCCGGTCAGCGCTCCGGTTTCCGGATCGCGGCCATAACGGCCCCCCTCTGGATCAGGAGTTTCACGGGTTATCCCGCGCCTTTCCAGCGCGAGAGAATTTGCCACGCCATTATGACCCGACGCATGAATGACCCAGATTGGATGGCGTTGTGACACGCTGTCCAGTTCGGCCCGTGTGGGCATTCGACCTTCCAGAATGGACGTATTGTCAAAGGACACCCCCATGACCCATTCACCCTCGGGTGTTGCACTCGCCTTTTCGTGAAGCCTGTCCAACGCCTGTGACATGTCTCTGCAATCCCCTAAAGGCGGCGAAGACAGATCGACACGGAACAGCTTAACAAAGCCGGGATCGGGAAAGTGCCCGTGTGGGTCGATAAAGGCGGGCATCAGGGTACGACCCTTCAGATCTTGCTCGTGCGCATCCGAAGGCATGCGGGCGCGCAACTCAGCCTCGGCCCCCACTGCCTGAATTCTGTTGCCGTCAGTCAGCACCGCCTCTGGTGAAGAGTTTTGCGCATCCATAGTCAGGATGGTGCCGTTGAAGTAGAGTGTGCTTGGCATTGGATTTCCTAGTTACGACAGCGGGGCCAGACAACGCAGCCCACGGCCGCCCTTTACTTCCCATTCCGGGGTTTGGGTGCAAATGTCTCTGGCAAAGGGGCAACGCTCGCGAAACTCACAGCCAGATGGCCGCCTGAGCAGGCTGGGAGGCTCCCCTTTAAGGGCGATCCGTTCCAATCGCGCATCCGGGTCCGGCTCGGGGTTGGCGCTCAGAAGGCAGCGGGTGTAGGGATGGCGCGGATCGTTGAAAATCGTCTCGGTTGTGCCCTCCTCGACCAAACGGCCCAGATACATGATGCCCATTCTGTCGGCCACGTGGCGCACGACGCTGAGGTTGTGCGTGATGATGACCATCGCCAGCCCCAGCCTTTCGCGCAGATCGTTGAGCAGGTTCAGCAACTCACCCTGGACCGAGACATCGAGACCGGCAGTCGGCTCGTCCGCAAGGATCAGCTTGGGTTCCAGCGCCAGGGCGCGCGCGACGCCCACGCGCCGGGCCTGACCTCCTGACAGCTGATAGGGATAGCGATCGGCAAAATGCGCGGGCAGGTTCACCATTTCCAATAGGCGCTTGGCCTCGGCATCCAGATCGCGATCTTTCATACCCTGAATGCGATAGGGTTCGGTGATCAGGCTGCGGATTGTCAGGCGGGGCGACAGGCTACCGACCGGGTCCTGAAACATCATCGCCATGTCTTTACGCAGCGGACGCATGACGCTTTCCGGCGCGCCCCGAATTTCCCGACCTTCGAATGTAACCGAACCGTCCTGTGCAGGCGCAAGACCCGCAATCGCGCGGATTACCGTCGTCTTACCCGATCCGCTTTCACCAACCAGAGCGTAAGTTTCGCCAGGTTCTACGGTAAAGCTGACACCCGCCAGAACATTGACCGGTCCATAACTGGTTTTAAGATCCACGACATTCAGCAAGCTCATGTTGCGACCTCCTCGTGGTTCAGCCAGCATGCGGCGTGGTGGCCTTCTTTCAGTTGATCCAGTGGCGGCACATCGGTCGCGCAGCGCGCCATGGCCTGATCGCAACGGTCCCGAAAGATGCACCCCCCGGGCAGGTTGGCCAGATCAGGCACTTCACCGGGGATGGTGGGCAAAACGCGGGCGCGTTCTTTGATGTGGCCGGGATCACATTCGATCAGACGACGTGTATAGGGGTGTTTAGGGTTGTGGAAAATCTCACGCACATCGCCGCTTTCGACAACGGCTCCTGCATACATCACCACCACCCGGTCGCAGAGTTCCGCGATCACGCCCAGATGGTGCGAAATAAACAGAATGGCACAATGAAACTCGCGCTGTAATTCTTGTAGGCGCTCGATGATCTGTACCTCAAGAGTGGCGTCCAATGCAGTGGTTGGCTCATCCGCGATCAAGAGGTCCGGCTCGGACATCAACGCCATTGCTATGGCGATCCGCTGGCGCATCCCACCTGAGAACTCATGCGGATACTGCTTCAGGCGCGCTTCGGGATCGGGGATGCCGACAGCACCCAGCATCTTGGCTGCGTGGGTCAATTTATCCGCCTTTGACTGCTTTGAGCGATGCTGAATGTCCAGCATCTGCTGCCCGATGGTCAGAACCGGATTGTGCGTTTGCATCGGATCCTGGAAGACAATGGATATGTCTGCACCGCGCAGGTCGCGCATCTGACGCTCGGAAGCCTTCAACAGGTCCTGCCCTTTGAAACGAACCTCACCTTGACGGAACCGCGTATTGGGGGCGGTCAGGCGCAGGATGGATGAGATCAGGGTGGATTTGCCGCATCCGGATTCCCCGACAATACCAACAATTTCACCCTTGTTGACGTTGAATGTGATGTTCCTCAGGGCCTTAAGGTCGCCACGGCCCGTTTCGTAGTCAACACTCAGGCGGTCGATTTCCAGCAGTGTATCGGTCATCGCTGTTTCCTCAATTTCGGGTCGACCACATCACGTAGGCTTTCGCCCAGGAAAGTGAATCCAAGTGTTGCCAGAATGATCGGCAGGCCCCCGCCCACCACCAGCCACGGTGTTTGGCGGATCAGGGAATAGCCATCCTTGAGCAAGGCTCCCCAACTGGGTGTCGGGGGTTTCACACCCAACCCCAAAAATGACAGCCCGGCCTCCAGCGCGATGACGGTGGGTATATCCATGGCTGCCAAGATAGCCAGAACCCCGATGATATTGGGTAGCATGTGCACACCCAGAATACGCGTCATGCTGGCCCCCATTGATCGCTCTGCCAGAATGAATTCGGAATTGCGAAGCGTCAGGGTCTGGGTTCGCGCCACGCGCCCATATGTCGGGATTGAGGTCGCCATGACCACGAATACAACTGTCTGCAAGCTGGGCCCGACAAGGGCCACAACAGCCAGTGCAAACATCACCGTCGGAAAGGACCGGATGGTATCGAAAAACAGCATCAGCAGGTTGTCGAGCCATTTTGGTCCGTACCCGGCTATCATGCCCAAAGTCAGGCCAATCGCCATCGCGCCGAAAACAGCTGGCAGCGCCACTTTAAGCGCAACCTGCCCCCCAGCAATCACCCGCGAAAACGTATCGCGACCCAGCTGATCCGTGCCCAACAGATGCGCCGCGGACGGCCCTTGCAGGCGGGATTTGATATCCATGGCAATGGGATCGTAAGGCACAATCCAGGCAGCAAATATCGCGCAGAACACGATAGTCCCAACGATGATCAAACCCATTAACCCAAGCGGGTCGCGGGCAACCCCGACTATGATCTGGCCAAGTTCGGAACGAGATTTTACCATCACTCCGCCTCCTTAATGAGCCGTGCGTGCGCGTGGATCGAGCAGCGCGTTGATCAGATCGGCCAAGGCGGTCGACACAACGAACAGTGCCGTTGATACAAGGACCGAACCCATCACAATCGGATAGTTTCGGGTCGTGATGCTGTCGATGACCAACTTACCCAAGCCTGGTCGGGCAAAAACGATTTCGGCAAAAACGGCTGAGCTGAGCAGAAAGCCCATCCCGACCCCGATCACGGTGACCACGGGTAGAATTGCGATACGCAATGCGTAAACCATGACCACGCGACGTTCCGCGATACCAAAGGCCCGGGCGGTACGCACATGGCTTTCACCCATGACCTCGAGCATCGACGCCCGTACCAGCCGTGCGATATATCCTACCCAGCTGAGCCCTATGGCGAATGCTGGCAGAACCAGATGGTCAAGGCGGCCCCAGAACCCCTCTCCTGCCCCAATGGCGGGAAACCATTGCAAATTAACGGCGAAAACCAACAAAGCCAAAAGCGCAACAACAAAGGCCGGAGCGGCAACAAAACTGACGGAAATTGCGGCGGCGACCCGGTCGATCATCGTGTTTGGATGCGCAGCCGCATAAGCGCCAAGTGCAATACCAAGACTTGCGGACCACAGGATTGATGCAAAAATCAGCTCCAGAGTGAACGGCAATTGCTGAAACACAATCTCAGTCACAGACCGACCCGAGAAGACATCGGTGCCAAGGTCACCCTGCAAAAGGTTCGAGTAAAAGATCAGCAGCTGTTTCCAGATCGGTTGATCAAGACCAAGTGCGGCGGTGAGTTGGGCCTGAAGCTCGGGTGTGGCGCGCGGACCCAGCATGATCTGGACCGGATCGCCTGGTACAGCGCGGATCATCAGGAACATGACGGTGACCGCCACGAAAAGGATGAGCAGCGACAGCCCGAAGCGACGGGTTGCGAAGTTCAGCATGGCCAACTTGCTCCTTGTGGCTGGATGGCGTTGGTTATGGAGCGGCGAGTGTCAGCGCCTGCCGCTCCCTGTCGACCTGGGGAGGTCAGGTCGACTTGCCAAAGTAACGCAGCAGCGACAGCCCGTCCGGGCGCAATGCAGGAATGACACCTGCGCTGTGAATGACCGGTGTTGCCTCGTGTGTGATGAAGCGATAGGCACCGCTTTCTTCCATCAAGTCCTGCGCACGCTGGTACATTTCAGCCCGCTTTGCGATATCTGTTTCCCCAGCCGCAGCTTCGTGGATTTCGTTGAACTCTGCGCTGTTAAAGCGTTCCCAGTTCCACTTGCCAATTTGCTCGGGCGTAAACCACGACGTCGCATAATACGGGTCCGGCGTCATCGAATAGCGGTTCAGAACAAGTTGCAGGTTTTCGTTGTCGCCAGACGCCCAGAACGCACCGGATTCCAGAACATTCACCTCAACTGTGATACCGATTTGCGCCAGCGTCGCCTGAATGATCTGTGCAGTTGTCGTGAACGTTGTCTTGTTTAGCGTGTCGAGGGTCAGAGTGACGTTGGTTTCACCCGATTCCGCAAGCAGTTGCGCCGCTTTTTCGAAATTTGCCTCAGGTGGCACCAGCGAAGACGGTCGATGCCCAGCCAGACCCGGAGCAATGATCCCGGTTGCCGGCTCGGCTGCACCAAAATAGGCAGCCTCCAGAATGCTGGGGACATCTATGGCATGTTGAATCGCCTGTCGCAGCTTCTGATTTTGCAGCTTTGGATGTTCAACATTCATTCCCATCCAGACATAGTAAAGCGAGGGTTTCTCAACCAGCGATCCCCCATTGGGAACACCAGCGCGATACCGTTCGACTGAACCCAGCGACACGCGAGTTACGTCCAGTTCGCCCGCTTCAAACGCGATCTCGGCGGTGTTTTCGTCGTCGATCGGATAGATCTCGATTGTGTCCCAGGTCGGAGCATCGCCATTCCAGTCAGGGTTGCGCTTAAGAACCGTTTTTTCCTTGGGCGACCAGCTGTCCCGCAGATATGGGCCGGACTCTGCCACCGGATCAGCACCGATCCGGCCACCGGCTGCTTCGACCGCTGCTTTCGAAACAATGTTTCCGGTGATGTAAGGCAGGGCAATTGACCAAATCGGTGCGAAGGGTTTGTTCAACACAATCGTCCCTTCGCGTTCACCGGTCACTTCAACATGGCTGAACGGTCCCAGGTCGGGTTTGTTTGGGCTGTCGGTCGCGTCATCCACGATCCGTTCCATGCTGAACTTGACGTCCTCGGCGGTCATGGCGCCAAAGCCGTTGGTGAAGCCGATATCGTCACGCAATGCAAACTTGATATGGGTGGGGTCAACCTGCTCGATCATCGTTGCCGCGTCGAGCTGCCAGCCCCATTCCTCGCCTGGCTTATACTGGATCAGCTTGTTGTAGATCGAGGCATGTACCTCTTCTTCCACGACACCAACCGAGTGGGCCGGATCCATATTCTGTGCATCGCCATAGGCCCGTACCCGCAGAACACCGTCGTCTGCTGCAAATACGCGATTTGCCCACCCCATCGGAAGCGCCGTGGTCGCTCCAAGCGCGGTTGCGCCTTTCAGGAACCCGCGACGACCAACATTGGCCTTTGTCCATTCTATCTTCATAGTATCCTCCCTAGGATTAAGTCAGAGAAATCCGCGTGGAATGGTTTCCGACCATTCCTTTGTCAGGACTTCGGTTTCATCGGCACCTTCGGTGGCGCGAAGTTTGCGGTAGAGGTAGAAATTCTGCGTGTCGCAACTCATGCGGCACTCGGTCGAGATGGCGACCTGCCACTCCGCCCGTTCGAAAGTGAAATTCCAGGCCGTCTCAAACCGGGCAGTGGCTGGGTCATCCGGGTGAATGCCGTAATGCATGCGCACATCACTGCCGACAATCAGGCCGTGATAGGGATCGCGTGATTTACCATAGTCGTCAAACGTCTCAAGCACGATCCGGCCGTCTTCTGTTTCTTTACGTTCGGAATGCGACGCAGGTGTCCGCAATTGATCGGCTGCAAGAACCGGAAACTTCGGCGCCGGACCGGGTTCGGAAGCTTGGATTTCACGCGATACTTCGCGCACTGGCAAATGCAGGGCGCAATCCTGCAAATGCAATGTCACCTGTGCCTGGTTTGGCGATGGCCAGATGATTGGCCAGTAGGACGTCGACAGGGCCAGCCGCAACACATGACCCTCACGCAGTCGATGCGCACATTCGTTTAGGGCAATCTCGGCCTCATATTCCTCGCCGGGTTGTAAGAATTCAGGTGTCTCGTGATCGCGGAAATGGCATAAGTTCAACGACCGGTAGCTGATGCGCTGTGAAATACCCTCGGGCGATACATCGCATAGGCGCGCAATAAGCTGAGCGACAGGCTTGTCTACTGAAAACCGAAACTTCAGTCTTGCGCGCCCCAACAATTCCAGCGGCGCACGCAATGGCGCGCTGTCAAAGCACAGCGACAATGCATCGTCGCTTGCCTGGTCGCCGGGCAGCTCGTTATCGATCCGCATACCTGCACAAAAATACCCGCTTTGCATGCCCAAATGGCAGGGCGACGAAATGGCTACGGAACCTTGGGTTGGGCTAGGGGAAAATTCGCCCGGTGCCAGATGCCAGATCTGTTCATGTATGTGCGGCGATGGCCAGCGACCTTCAGCTATCCAGCGACCTTGCCGAGGGCTGTTTTTCGGTGTCGGGTTGAAATGCTCCTGCATGTATGTCCGGTACGCAGGCAAATCTTCGGCACCGTTTTCCTGTTCTTTCAACCAGCGATCAAACCAGCCGATGACTTCGGAATGGAAATCCGCAGGATCAATTTTCGAGATATGCGCGTATCGATGCTCCCATGGCCCGATGACGGCCTTGGTGGGCGATGTCAGGTTGGCTGTCAAAGCAGGCGGGGCATTTACATACGCATCTGCCCAGCCGGTTATGGCCAAAACCGGGGTTTGGATAGCAGACCAATCTTCGCAAACCGAGCCGTGCTTCCAGTATGTGTCCCGTGTCTGATGACGCAGCCAATCGGCGGCAGAAAATGGAACGTTTTGCAGCCGCGTCAGCCAGTCCTCTCGCCAGTCTGCGCGTAAGGCCGGATCTGCGGGCCTGGTCAGATAAGCGAACATCTGACTACCCCAGTTCATGTTGTCGCTCAGCAGGCAACCACCCATGAAATGGATGTCATCTGCATAGCGATCCACGGTCGAGGCGACGCTGACGACAGCCTTCAACGCAGGCGGTCGCCGGAAAGCCAGTTGCAAACCATTAAACCCACCCCAAGATATTCCGATCATCCCAACGTGACCGTCGCACCAATCCTGCGCTGCGATCCATGCGATGACTTCTTCACCATCACTCAGTTCCTGTTCCGAGTATTCATCGTCGAATTGCCCTTCGCTGTCGCCCGTACCCGCTATATCGACCCGAACGCAGGCATAGTCAGCCTCGGCAAATACCTTATGTGTTGTTTCATCCCTGGGCGCTGTGCCGTCGCGTTTGCGGTAAGGCAGGTATTCCAGAATGGCCGGAGCTGGACCGGTTTCGGGTAACCAGAGTCGAGCAGCAAGCCTCCGCCCGTCGGAGAGTGTGATCCATGTGTTTTCGACGGTTTTAACTGGCATCCGAGAGCTTGTTTTTTGCGAGCTGATGCCGAAGAAGAAAACGATTTGCAGAAAAAACAAATTGTGCAACTTTATGCGAAGTGATGCTATTTGCAGCGAAATAGCGTCAAATCGCGAAAGGTTTTCCCATGCCCCAGTATTTTTCTGCCAACCTGAAGTCGCTATGCGCAGAACACGGCAATATTTCAAAGATTTGTCGGGATATTGGCGTCAACCGGCAGCAATTCAATCGGTATCTGAATGGCTCCAGCCTGCCTTCGGCCCACAACATGCGTCGGATCGCGCGCCATTTCGGCCTGACAGAAGCCGAACTGTTCGCTGAAACTGCTCGCTTTGAGCAAATGCTAAAGGACGTCTTACCAACAACCGGAAAAACCCCCGCAGACGCGTTTCTGGATCCGTTTCGGGGCCAACACAAAAACCTCAGGCGCTATGTTGGTTTCTATCACTCGTTTTTCTGCACGCCTTCCTGGGAAGGGAAGATATTTTGTTCGTTAATCCGTATTCAGGAAGTTGATGGGCTTTTCACAATCCGGTCCCGCGAAATTGCCACATCACAAGACAAAAGCATGCACCAGATTTCCCGTTACGTTGGTTTGGTTACAATGCGGGGAAACAGGATATTTATAACCGAACATGAGTTGATGCGCGAAGGCAGCGTTGCCAATACCATCTTATATTCAGCGCACCGCCAGCAACTAAAGTATCTGCGGGGAATGACGATGGGTGTTGCTTGGCGCCCTTACCCGCATCCCTATGCCGCCAAAACAATCTGGAAGCGCCTGCACGAGCGGGTAACCGCGCGTGAGGCCATTGCCGCCTGTGGTATCTACTCAACCCATAGTACCAAGATTGATCCAACTGTCAGGAAACACCTTACCGAGGAGTGAAGTGTCGGAAGGATGTATGTGACGCTCTGTTATTTCAGGATCACACCCGGCATATCAATTTGGCTTTGCTATTCTGCTTACGCGTGTCCTTTTGGTGGTGTGCGGGTGTAAAGGTACTAGGGACGTTACCGTTTTTGTACCGTAGCCCATAAATAGTGACCCAACAGTTCATAGTGACACGATCAATTCGAGCGTTCCGCTCCGATAGTCACTGTCTGGTCCAATCAAACCGGAGACGTGTCCATCAGAATGATCGCTTTTCTCGTATTACTCGTCCAGATATGCGAAAGCCGATATCCTTGTTCCTTGCCGTCGCGGTCTAAAGCAATTTCTGCACCGAAGATCAGACTGAATCCGCGTGCGTTTCCAATAACGGCACGTTTCTGAGCCAGCGCTTCCATTCATTTGCGAGCATGCAATCCCACATTTTTCGCGCTCTCCAGCAATTGCTGTCTTTGATCTCTTCCAATACCGCGATCGCTGCAGCACAGGAAACGGGGTTGCTATCAAACGTACTGAAATAGCGATAGCCCATAAGAAAAGTAACAAAGAATTCTGCTCGTGTAACAACACCACCCACCGGATGGCCATTCGTCTTTGATTTCCCCAGTGTCGCGATACCTGGCGGGATACTCCTTCACCCCTAACAAAATGGACCGGGTCGCCTTAGAGGGATGATACATTGGGTCCAAGCAGCTTTGTCTTGTCGGCAATAAGCTGATCTTTTTCCTGTTATGGTATGCAACTTTCGCAGGTATCCCACGAGGCGGCGCACGGCGTCCGAAGGCAAAATGCATCTGTTGGAATGACGAAGGTCAGCGATTTTTGCTGATCACACCCTGCTCGACCCAGGCATCAAATTGCACGAGGACCGCTTCGCTGAACGTGTGGTCGTTGATATGAGCGTCAAGTTCCGTCATCGGCACACTACCCGGTATAACCATGCGTGCCTCATCCACCATATCTGCCAGTGCATCAGGGTCATGCGCCGCCTCGCCTTCTTTGTCCCATGCTTCAACCCCCTGAACAGGCAGGAAAAAGTGGACAGGTCCCGTTGCAGCCTCCATTCGGT
This sequence comes from Ruegeria sp. SATB027, assembly GCF_059613825.1. Taxonomy (NCBI): domain Bacteria; kingdom Pseudomonadati; phylum Pseudomonadota; class Alphaproteobacteria; order Rhodobacterales; family Roseobacteraceae; genus Ruegeria; species Ruegeria sp. SATB027. The sequence goes on along the minus strand of NZ_JBXWTH010000068.1, from coordinate 7,954 downwards.
TGGCCAGTTCACGGATCCAAGCGCGGCGTTCATCCCCATTGAAGACGGAACTCTTGATCAGTCGGTTATGCACGTGAAACGGACGATCAGAATATTGGTCGGGGATGTCCTGCCAGCCCGCGAAATCCAACAGGTCCAACGCTCCGGGCGCGATCATCTGCGGTGTGCCTACGCGACCTGCACTGGTTACACGCTCCTCGCCGCTGGACACGACAGAGCCCGCCATAAAATTTCCGAATTCCTGCATGCAGAAATCCATCACGCAGGCAAATGCGCCCTCGCCAGCCAGCTTTTCAAATGCCATGCCACCCATGCCGGTAGAGTGGAAAACCGCCACCTCAAAACCGCGTTCCTCCAACGCCGGTTTCAACGTTTTCATGTAGCGCAGACAAGACGAGCCAAGACTGGTCATTCCAATCAATGGCTTGCTGCGGTCCGGTGCAATAGCGGCCTTGGTCGCGCCAACAACTGCCCCGGCTGCCTGGCTGAGTGAAGACTGGCAAATCGAGTTCATACCATAGAGTCCGCCGGCCCACAGGATCATCTGAATATCCGGGGCCAGACGATGGGGAGGGATCAGCGGAGAAAAACTGACAGTGGACACAATGTATTTTGGCACACCCATCGGCAGCGCTTGTGCACAGTCCAGCGCCAGATCGGTGCCCATGGTACCGCCGGTGGCAAGCATCCCGTCAAAGCGGCCATCGGCATAGGCCTGGGCAACCACTTTTGCGGCACCCGCGGACATTACCCGAAAAGCTTTATTTTCATCCCCCTGTGCGATGACTTCATCAATGGTCATGCCACCGGCAGAAGCGACGTCGTGCTTTGAGATGTCTGTTGGCGTCTTGGGATCACCCAGCACTGAGACATCCATTGTCAGTACATTAGCGCCCTGTTCGCGAATTGCGTTTTCAATGAAACGCATCTCGGCTTCTTTCGTGTCATAGGTGCCGATCAGCAGGATCGTTTTCATAGTCATAAGCTCCTCCTTCGTTCCGCCGCCATTCAGAGCTTGATCCAGGCCGTTTTCAGGTCGAAGTATTTCTCAAGCGCGTGCAAAGACTTGTCGTGCCCATTGCCGGACCGGCGCACTCCTCCAAGCGGTACGGTCAGATCAGCACCGCCATAGGTGTTCACATGCACGACGCCTGTGCGGATACCAGCCACCATACGGTGGGCGCGGCCAAGGTTAGATGTCCAGACACCGCCAGCCAGGCCATACACGGTGGCGTTCGCCAACCGGATCGCGTCTTCTTCGTTTTTGAAGGGGGTCACCGCCAGAACGGGGCCAAAGACTTCGTTCTGAAACAAGTGGTCCGTCTCTTTTACCCCGGCCATTACGGTCGGAGACATATAATAGCCGCCACTCTCCATCAGGATGCGATTACCACCGGTGCGCCGCTCTGCCCCTTCCGCCTCGGCTTTGGCAACAAAATCCAGATTGGCCTCAAGTTCCGGCAGGCTGTGAACGGCACCAATCTGGCTGTTCAGGTCCAGCGGATCGCCGACGCGAAAGTTTTCAGCATGGCGCGAGACTTCGGCCACGAAATCCTGGTAGATATCTTCCTGAACAAGAAGGCGAGAGCCAGCAACGCAGACTTGACCGGAGTTGCGGAAGATTCCCGCTGCGGACACTTTGGCGGCCTCGGCCAGATCCGGGGCGTCGTTGAAGACGATGTTGGCTGACTTACCGCCCAACTCAAGGTAGCAGCGCTTCAGATTGGAACGAGCTGAATACTCCAGCAACCGACGACCCGTCGCACCTGACCCAGTGAACACCATAATGTCCACATCCATCGACAGTGCCAGCGCCTCGCCCACAACCGAGCCGCGCCCTGTCACGACGTTGAACACGCCATCCGGAACCCCGGCTTCAGCAGCCAGTTCAGCAATCTTCAAAAGGCTGAGCGAAGCGCTTTCTGCGGGTTTCAATACTACGGAATTGCCTGCCGCAAGGGCCGGAGCAATTTTCCAGCTGCCGATCATCAGCGGAAAATTCCACGGTACAATTGCACCCACCACGCCGACCGGGGCATGGTGTACCAGGCCAAGAATATCGTGACTGGTTGGCGCGATCTGGCCATAAATCTTGTCGATTGCTTCGGCATAGTACCGAAATGTCGCCGCCGCCGAAAGCGCCTCGGCTTTATAGGCCATGCTGATCTCGGTGCCGTTGTCGCGCACCCCCAGAACAGAGATTTCCAGCGCACGCTCTTCGATCAGATCCGCCAGCCTCAGCAACACTTTCTTGCGCCCTGACGGTGCCATTTCGGACCATCGCCCGTCCTCGAAAGCAACCCGAGCGGCCAGGACGGCAGCTTCAATGTCCGCCGCGCTGCCATCGGCGATCCTGGTCAGAGGTCGGCCGTCGATGGGAGACAACACTTCGACCTGCGCACCCGTTTCACCTTCAGTGAAGTCGCCGTTAATGAAGTGGCCGCGCGGGGCGACTTGCTGCATTCGCAGCACGTCGATTTGGGACTGATCCATGGATATTCTCAACCTTGTTGATTTGGGTGATCTGCATCGACGGGTTCGGCGTTTGGTTCTGGTCGCAGCTTGTTTCTGAACTCGAAGTACAGAGCCCGAAAGTGCAGAATGAGGATCAGAACAATCATACCGAACAAGATGGCGGCAATCGGTCTATCAACAAAATCCAGCGGTGAATTAACCCGAGCCATGGCGCTGCGGAGCTTGACCTCCATAATGCCGCCCAAAACCATGCCGAGGATGATCGGAACTATCGGCAAGTCCAGCCGTTTTAGGATCAGACCGAATACTCCAAATGCCGCGGCCAACGCACAGTCGGTGATCGAGTTGCGCAGGCTGTATACACCAACAAATGCCAGGATCAGGATCATGATGCCCAGAAAACGAGTTGGAATCTGAATGATCTTCAGAAGCAAGTTGGTCGAGAACAGCAAAAACACCAGAACGATCACGTTCAGCAGGATCAACGCCATATAGAGGGCCATGACGAAATCCATCTGGTTTTCGAACAGCTGCGGCCCGGGTATCACATTGTGCACGTAAAAGACTGACAACATCATTGCCGTCAGTGCCTCGCCGGGAATGCCCAGCGCCAGCAGCGGGATCATCGCCGCTCCGGGAACAGCATTGTTTGCGGATTCAGAAGCCACCAGCCCTTCGGGCGAACCATCGCCAAAGGCTTCTGGATTTTTAGAGGTTTTTTGTGCGTATGTGTATGACAGGAATTGCGAGGTGAACTCGCCGGTGCCCGGCACCATGCCCATGAAAACGCCGATGCTGGATGACACGGTTGCAATACGCTTGAGGCCAAGCAGCTCTTTTAATCCCGCAAAGATGCTTCCGCCAACATGTGCTTCACCCGGTGCATGGTTTTTTTCCAGCAACAGAAGCAATGCCTGACTGATTGCGAACAGCCCCAGCACAACAACAATCAGGTCTACCCCAGAAGCCAGCCAGCTTTGCTCGAACGTGAAACGACGGGTGTATTTGACCGGCTCCAGCCCGACAGTGTTCAAGAACAGACCAAATGCCGCCAGCATGCCCGCTGCAAAGATCTGGCCGCGATGAGCGAGGATTACCAATATGATGCCAAGCAACGCGGCTAGGAAAATCTCACGGCTGCCAAAATGCGGGGCAACGAGTGCTAGGACGGGAGACAAGAGCATAAGGCAAATTATCGAAAAGATGCCTCCGAAAAATGACGCCGAATAGGCCAGTGACAACGCCCGATGACCCTGGCCGCGCTTCGTCATTGGATAGCCGTCATAGGTGGTCAAGGCATTGACTGCTGTGCCCGGTGTATTGATCAGGACGGCAGGGATTGCACCGCCATACATCGAGGACCCATAGATGCCTAGCAGCAGGGTCAGGCCAACGATGGGTTCAAACGCGAAAGTGGCAGGTAACAGAATGGCAATTGCCACCGGCGCTCCAACTCCTGGCAAGGCGCCAATGATCACGCCTCCGATCGACCCGATCAAAAGAGCAGCTATAACCGGCCACTGCGCAAGTATCGAAATACCTGAAAATAGAGCGTCCATCAGCGAAACCTCAGAGATACGTCAGCGCAAACGCGCGAACCGTGTCGGGTAAATACTCATAGAGAGCGCCGGACGGGATTTTCACCTGCAAGAAAGCCCTGAAGATGACCGTGACACAAACGCCGAACAATGCGGCACAACCGATACCCTTAGCATCGCGAAACCCGGTGCGAATTGCCAAAAACACGGCAAAAATGACCGTCGCGGGAAGGTACCCAAGCAAGGGAACAGCTTTTACGTAAACGAGGAAGTAGAAAACATATTCAAACGACCTCAACCAGAATGCCACTTCGGTCCACCGTCCGTGACGCCGCTGTGACATTGCTGAACTGAGCCAGTGCAGAAATCCGAAAACCACCATGGCCCAGAGGGCTATCATTGGCCAAAGACTGGGTTGCGCAAACCACTTGGTTCGCTTGACGATTTGTGTCTGCTCGTCCAGCTGCATTAACAAAAAGACAGCAAACGCAAGGAACACGAACGCAAAAACTACATCGCCAGGACGGCGATATCGTTTGAACATGTCCTGTAAGGTTTTCGCGATCATCTCTACCTCCCCACCGATTAAAACAGGCCCGGCAGTTTGAATCCTGCCGGGCCAATCTTGAGTTATTCGCCCAGAATCTCTTCGATTTTGGCGAAAGAGGCTTTGTCTTTTTCAATCTGCGCGTTGGAGGCGTCCGGGTCCTGCCAGTAGATCAGTGCACCTGTTTCCTCGGCAAGCTGCTTGGCTTTGTCGGAGCTCAGAGCCTTTTGAGCGGCTGCCGCGATCTTCTCGCGCGCCTCTGCCGGGGTGTCTTTGTGAACGAACAGACCGTTCCATAGTGCCAAAGGCAGGTCAGGATTTAGCTCGACAACAGTCGGAGTGTCAGGGACCAGGGGAATCCGCTCACCGCCGATGCTGGCCAGAACATTCACCTGATCTAAGCAGGGTAGTATAAGTTGAAGTGTCGTGTTGATCACGTCCACGTCGCCTGAAGTCAGGGTGTTGCAGTCCAGAGCATCAAATGCGGCTTCACTGGCGAAATCAAACCCGCTGCTGACAGCAGCTGCGAATGTCACCTGGGTGGGGGGCAGGACAGAGCCGAAATGCCCCAGTGCAACATCGTTATCTTTGCCATGTTCCACCAACTCCTCCCAAGATGAGAAGGGTGCGTCTTTGCTGGACGCTATCACGAACGGATAGGTCAGGAAGATGCCAATTGGGTCAAATGGGTTGGGGTTCAGCTCTGGAATGCCAATCTCGGGGCCAATCACCGGCACGCCTATTACAAAAGAGCCGACCGTATAGCCATCGCCCGGAGCAGTGGCGACTTCGACAGCACCAGGGAACGGACCACCACCACCGCCAGGCTTGTTCACGACTGCTGCTGGCACGCCGTACATTTCCTGAAATTCATCTGCGATCAGACGTGTCAATACATCCTCCAGATCGCCCGGAGGCCACGGAACGACGAAGGATACAGGTTTCTCTGGATACTCAGCGAAAGCAGCTGATGCAGAGATCGCCATTACGGCAGCGGTAAGAATTTTCTTCATGGACTCCTCCCATTATTGGTTCACATAATGAACCCGCAAGTCATGTTTATTGTTGCGTTGTTAATTACATTGTGTCAAGTATTCTCTTAAGGAGGAGGAGTAACTTATGGGAACTGCTCTTAATGCGCTGAGATTGTTGGAGTTATTTTCCAACGCACGGCCCGAAATCGGGCTGACCCAGATGGCTCGGCTATCTGGTGTCAATAAGGCGACTGTTCTTCGGCATCTGCGTGAACTGGAAGAGTTCGGATTGATTGAGCAGAATCAGGGAACAAAATCCTATATGGTTGGCCCGGCGGCACTGCGTCTTGCCGCGTTACGCGAGATTGCAAATCCCGGCCTCAAAGCAGCGCGCCTCAAAATGCAGGCCGCGATGCAACAAGCAGGAGAAAGCCTGCACCTTTCTCTTCTGGAAAATGATGTTCTTCAAACGGCACTAGTGGTCGAGACAACTCAGCACAGCGTTCGAGTTAGCCTAGACCCCACGGAAGTCCTTCCGCTCAACGCCACAGCCTCAGGGTTGTGCATGCTTTGTTTTGGCCCTCCTGCACTTTTGGAAGGCCTCAAAAATCGCGACTTGCCCCGTATTACTGCCTCTACGCTAACGAACCTTGAACTCATTCAAGAACGTCTCGTCGAAGTAAAGGAAACCGGTTGGTCCTATAGTAACGGAAGTTTCGAAACCGGTGTTCATGGCTTTGCAGCCCCGGTTTTCGGAATTGATCAACTGGCGCTTGGAACGGTTTCATTCGCGGTTCCTGAAATCAGAACCGCAGGCGACCTGCAGCCGCCCCTACTGAATACCCTGAAACAAGTTTCGCAAGAGCTTACGGCAATCTTTGGTGGCCAGGCTCCTGCAAACTTTCCAACTGAGTTTCGACCGAGTGTTCGGTCGGACGAAATTCCCGGAGAATTTTGAAATGAAGGATTCCAACTTCCTTAAGGAAAACAACGCCCGCTATTTTTGGCATCCGATGGCGCACCCAGCCGACAGCAAAAAGAACCCGCCGACCATTTTGGTCGGCGGCGAAGGGGTTAGCATCATCGATGTGGACGGCCACAAGGCCATCGACGCCGTGGGAGGGTTGTGGAACGTCAATCTGGGCTATTCCTGCGAGCCAGTGAAGCAGGCGATTGCCGACCAACTGAACGCTTTGCCCTATTATTCAACTTTCCGTGGCACCAGCAACGACAAGGCGATCGAATTGTCATACGAGCTGGCCCGGTTCTTCGAGCCAGATGGATTGTCCCGCGCGTTCTTTACTTCAGGAGGCTCCGATTCGGTTGAAGTCGCACTGAAATTGGCACGACAGTACCACAAGGTACGCGGCGAGGACGGGCGCACCAAATTCATAAGCTTGAAACAGGGGTACCACGGGACCCATTTCGCTGCAGCGTCGGTCAATGGCAACCAGAAGTTCCGTGCTGCCTACGAACCGATGATGCCTGGATGTTTCCACATCCCGGCACCATGGGCTTATCGCAATCCCTTCGACGAGACCGATCCCGAGCGTTTGGCACAGCTTTGCGTCAAAGCATTGGAAGCTGAGATTGCGTTCCAGGGCGCAAATACTGTTGCAGCGTTCATCATGGAACCTGTTTTGGGTGCTGGTGGTGTAATTCCACCGCACGAGAGCTTCATGCCGTTGGTGCGCGAGGTCTGCTCGAAACACGGCGTTCTTTTGATCTCGGATGAAATTATCACAGCCTTTGGCCGCACCGGCAGCGAAAGCGGAGCTCGGCACTGGGGTGTGCAGCCGGACATTATGACGACGGCCAAGGCTATTACGAACGGGTATTTCCCATTCGGCGCTGCGATGATTTCCGGTCAAGTTGCCGAAGTGTTCGAACGCGACACCACTGGCAAAGCGTCCGTCGATCAGGGCTACACCTATTCCGGCCATCCGGTCGGAGCGGCAGCAGCCTTGGCAGCACTTGCGGAAATTAACCGCCTGCGGGTGTGGGAGAACGCCGCCGCTCGTGGGGTTGAACTGTTTACCGGCCTGAAAAGGCTGGCCGACAAGTACGACGTGGTCGGCGACGTGCGCGGCGGTGAGGGCCTGATGTGCGCGCTGGAACTGGTTTCGGATCGCAGCACCAAAGCACCGATTGCCAAGCATCTTCCGTTGCAGGTGCAGAAGGCAGCATATGATGACGGTGTCATGGTCCGGGTGTCGGGTAACAACATTATTCTGTCGCCACCACTGATCATCACGTCTGACGATGTGTCCAAGATCCTGTCGGCGCTGGATACCGGTTTGGCGAGCCTTTGAAATCTTCCCTGACCTCGCCGTTACTAGGCGGGGTCAGACTTTGACGGCTTGTAGTTCTTCGAGCAGGTCGAGGAGTTGATTGAGTTTTTCTCGTCCCATTTGTTTTTC
>NZ_JBXWTH010000067.1:0-83026 GCF_059613825.1 Ruegeria sp. SATB027 | reverse complement strand
GGAGGGCAAGGACATGGATCACGTGCGTGGCGCGCCTCACCATCCTCAGACCCAGGGTAAGATCGAACGTTGGCACCAAACGATGAAGAACCGCGTCTTGCTGGAGCACTACTTCCTGCCCGGTGACCTAGAGCGCCAGATCGGCGACTTCGTCGAATACTACAACAATCAGCGCTACCACGAGAGCCTGGGCAACCTGACGCCCGCTGACGTCTACTTCGGGCGGGCTGAACAAATCCTGAAACAGCGAGAGGAGATCAAACGAAAAACCATGATTACACGGCGCTTGCGCCACAAAACTGAAAACGCATAAACTTAATCAAGGATGAGCCAGAGCCTCCAGTCATAAAACCGCTCCGCTGTCCCAAATTATCTGACGACGGACAAGTTGATATTTTAAAAAATAACAGATATTTTTGACTACGTGTGATGAATTTTAGATTCGCAGACACGTGGAGCTGTCGTTCATGGTGAAACCCGAAGAGGCTGGCGCAAGCCCCTCTCTCTACTCCTTGGCGCATCTGACGCTGATTGGCTGTACGCCGCCCGAGTTGGTCTATATCGCCGCACGGGCCGGTTACGATGCCGTCAGCCCCCGATTCATTCCGATGCATGTGCCCGGCGAATTCACTCAATCCCCAATCGACAAGGCACAGGTGCAGGCCACCAAAACGGCTCTCTCTACCACCGGATTGAAGGTCCTTGATGTCGAGCTTGCACGCATCACCGAAGATGTCGATCCACGCAGTTTTGAGCCTTCTCTTGAGATTGGCGGGGAGTTGGGCGCCAAACGCATGATTATGAGCGCGTGGACAAACACCCGCGATGATCGTGACTTTCTGATCGACGTCTATTCCGAAACCTGCGAACTGGCAGCGCCCTACGGATTAACGGTGGACTTGGAGTTCCCGAGCTTCTCCCGCTTGCGCACGCTGGATGAAGCACTGGACATTGTCCGCGCCTCTGATCAGCCCAACGGCGGTATTCTGGTCGATACGCTCTACCTGCACCTCAGCCGCGTAGATCTTGGTGAGCTGTTGCACGTTCCCTCGGACCTGTTTCACTTCCTGCATATCTCTGATTGCCTGCCCGGCATCGCCGATACGCGTGAGGGCATGATCCAACTGGCCCGCGATGCGCGGCTATATCCCGGTGAGGGATGGATCGATTTCACCGGCATCATCGAACGGATGCCACCCGTCGACTATTCCATCGAACTGCCCAACCAAAGCCGCGTGGCCGAGTTGGGATATGAAGAACACGCGCGTCGCTGTCTCAGCCACGCCAAGCGAACATTCGGCGAGGCGCGGTCACAGCGTCGTATGCCCAATGCTGCAATTCCAAAACACCAAGAGGATCATCATGGGCAAAGAGCTCACTGAAAACGACCGCAACATGGCGGCCGATATGCTGGCACGCGCCCGCGCTGCCATGGCCGAGATCGAGGATTGGGATCAGGGCAGGTTGGACCGCCTGTCTCAGGCCATTGCGTGGTATGCGGGGAACGAGAAAACCTTCACGCGTCTAGCCCAGCAAGGCGTGGACGAAAGCGGTATCGGAGATCGCGAAGGGCGTCCTGCCAAGCGATTTAAGATTCACATGGTGTTGCGTGATGTCTTGCGGACACCATCGACCGGGATCGTCGAAGTAGACGAAGAAAAGGGTCTGGTAAAATATGCCAAGCCTGCCGGTGTGATCGCATCCCTGATTCCGATGACCAATCCAGCGATGACACCACCGGTGACCGGTGTTTCCGCCGCCAACGCCCGGAATGCTGTTATCTTCAGTCCGCATCCGCGAACCGCTCATACCACCTTCGAGATGGTCGAGGTCATGCGAGCGGCCTGCCGTGCCGCTGGTGCCCCCGAGGATCTGTTTCAATCCATTCGCAAACCGTCGATCCCATTGACGCAACATTTGATGGAGATCTGTGATCTGACGCTGGCAACGGGCGGCAAGCCCATGGTCAAAGCGGCGTACAGTTCAGGGCGCCCGGCCTTTGGCGTCGGCGCGGGCAATTCATCCATCGTCATCGATGAGACTGCCGACCTGGACATCGCCGCTCAGAACACACGAATTTCCAAGACGTCTGACTTTGGTTCGGGTTGTTCGGCCGACGGTAACATCATCATCCAGCGCTCGGTTTACGACGATATGGTCAAGGCGCTTGAGGCCGAAGGTGGATACCTGTGTTCGACCAAAGAGAAGGCCATGCTCGAAGCTGCCATGTGGGATGAGAAAGGAAACCGTACCTTCCCGACTATCGCCTGTCCGCCTCAGCAAACGGCCAAGGTCGCCGGTTTCTCGATCCCCGAAGATCGCAAGTTCCTGATGGTTGAAAATCAGGGGCAAATCGGGCCGCAGCACAAGTTCTCGAAGGAAAAACTGACCACGCTGATGGCACTTTATCACTTCGACACATTTGATGACGCGCTGGAAACGGTCAGCCAGATTTACAACACCGGAGGCAAGGGCCATTCCTGCGGCATCTATAGCCACAATGACGATCACATCGACCGGTTGGCGCGCCTGGCTCCGGTCAGCCGCATGATGGTTCGACAGCCTCAGTCCAAGGCCAATGCGGGTGCCTGGACCAATGGCATGCCTATGACCAGCAGCCTGGGTTGCGGCATCTGGGGAGGCAACATCACCAATGAAAACGTCACCATGAAACACATGATGAACTACACCTGGGTCAGCCGTCCCATCCCCGAGGATCGCCCCTCGGAGCCGGACCTGTTCGGTGAGTTCTACGGACAGGAGGTCGCGTGATGGACGGAGCGAAATTGGACGGCAAGACCGTTGCCGAACACATCGTCGACTTTCTCGAACGTCGCGAGGTCAAGCATGTATTCGGCCTGTGCGGCCATACGAATATCGCGGTTCTGGCCGCGTTGGCGGAAAGCCCCATCGATTTCGTCACCGTACGGCACGAACAAATCGCCAGCCACGCAGCGGACGCATATGCCCGCGTGACGGGCAAGGCCTCGGTGGTGCTGTCCCACCTCTCCCCGGGGCTGACCAATTGTGCAACCGGGGTCGCCAACGCCGCCCTGGACTGTATCCCGATGGTCGTGATCGCGGGCGACATTCCAACGCACTACTACGGCAAACATCCACATCAGGAAGTGAACCTGCACGCAGACGCCGCCCAGTGGGAGATCTATCGCCCCTTTGTCAAACGCGCCTGGCGGGTAGATCGGGCAGACCTGATGGCCGAGATTCTGGAAAAGGCGTTTCATCTCGCCGAAAGCGGCCAGCCCGGACCGGTGCTGGTCAACGTGCCGATGGACATCTTCTCCGAGGTGATCCCCTCGGACAGTTTCGACCGTATCCGCGACAACACGCGCGCGCTCAAAAAACCGTCGATTGACGACGAGACAGCGCGAGAGATTGTCGAAGCGTTGGCTAAAGCCGAAAACCCTGTCGCTTATGTCGGTGGTGGTATTCTTCTGGCACAGGCCAGCGAAGAGTTGCGAGAATTCGTTGAACATATGGGCCTTCCAGTCGCGCATTCCCTGATGGGTAAAGGCGCGTTGCGAGACGACCATCCGCTTGTGCTGGGAATGACCGGGTTTTGGGGCACCGAACTGGTCAACCAGTCCTGCCTGAATGCCGACTACATCTTTGCTGTCGGTACCCGGTTCAAAGAGGCCGATTGCTCCAGCTGGTATCCTGGTTACACGTTCAACATTCCTGACTCAAAGGTCATCCATATCGACATTGAACCGCAAGAGATTGGACGAAACTACCCCACCGAGATCGGAGTCGTTGCTGACGCCAAGGCCGCTTTGCGCGTCGTCAACCGGGTTGCCCGCGAGATGTATCCTGAGGGCTTCAAATGCCCCGCGCTGGAACAGAAGATCACCGACTTCCGAACGAACTTCAAAGCGCGCAACGTGGACATGGCGACCTCGTCGTCCTTTCCGATGATGCCCGAACGTATTTTGGCAGATACCCGCAAGGCACTGCCCGAGGATGCCATTATCACTACGGACGTGGGATGGAACAAGAACGGCGTCGGACAACAATTTGATATCCTGGCACCCGGTTCAATCCTGACCCCGGGTGGATTCGCGACGATGGGCTTTGGCCCTCCGGGAGCGATCGGCGCAAAACTGGCAGCTCCTGACCGTGTGGTGATAAGTCTTGTTGGCGATGGGGGGTTCGGTCAGAACCCGTCGATGCTGGCAACCGCGGTCGAGCTTGATCTGGGCATCATCTGGCTGGTTATGAACAACAACGCCTTCGGCACTATCGCGGGCCTTCAAAAGGCGCATTACGGTCTGACATACGGGACCACGTTCCCTGGGTCAGCCGCAGCTCCTGCAAACGGACCGGGTTATGCAGATATTGCAAGAGCTTATGGTGCAGAAGGGCACAGGCTAAGTGCTGCTGATGAATTGTTGCCCGCATTGGAAGCGGCAATCGCCAGCGGCAAACCAACCGTTCTTGATGTCCCAATGATCAACAACCCAACACCAACGACCGGACATTGGAACATCTTGGACATATACTCACCGGACAAAGAGGTATCTCACGTCGCGACTTGACGAAACTGGGCGCGTTCAGACGCGCCCAGTTTCTTGTGTCAATGCTCATCCGTGTTCGAGCAAATATCAACAGCTCCTTCGCGGCGCGGTCATCGTTGTTGTGTGTCTGAACTTTTTTGTTGGTTAGTTATTCTCAACGAAGCACGTGAGATAATGTCAAATTGCAATAACGCTGAAGTATGTGCGTTCTTAGCGTCCAAGTTTTCTCTCTCGCAGCGAATGGCAGATTCGACGGGATGCGTCGCAGCATAACCAACAGGCGGCCAACGGCAGCCTAGGGCCGGGCGCGTCGTTTAGGCCAAGGCGCTTATTAGCTACCCGGTACGTGACTGTTTTTTGATGGCGGCGAGCAGTAAATGCCTAAGAAAGAAGGCCCGCAATGACGCGAGCCTTCTTTTGGCGGATGGGTCATCGACTATGCGTCGAGAAACCTTTTCGCGCTTGGCAGGTGGTGCATCAGCACGTAGTAGGTCAGACCCGCCGGGATCAGACTTGCGTACCAGGAGATCCCCGAAAAGATCAGGGCCGCGACAACTCCGACACCCATGGCGATCACGGCAGCCCAGTTCACGCCGTTATAGGGGCCTTCCGGATCATAGAGCTTGTCAAGATCAAGCGTCTGTTTGCGCAGCACGAAGTAATCGACGACAAGGATTGCGAAGATGGGACCTAGGAAAGCCGAGTAGGTCTGAATGAAAATGCTCAGGCCTGCCGCGGACTCATCTTTTACAAGTTCCCACGGGAAAGTGCAGAAGGCGAGCAAGCCGACGATCACTGCAGAGGTTTTGAATTTGATCTTGAAGACATCCATCAGCGCATAGGGGGAGGGACGACGTTGTTCAGGATGTTCGTTGTGACCTGAGCAAAAGCAATGAACAGGAGCGTTACGACCAGCAGCAGTTTGTTGTCGACAGCGCTCGAAAACACCTTGATTGGATCAACTTCACCGGTAGCACCGGATACCATCAGCCCAATGAGGCCCATGAAAAGTGTCGCCGGCAGGATCGAATTGGCATAGATCGCGACCTGCCTTAGCGGCCCAACGCTCCGGCGCAATTCGCGCGAATAGTCCGATACGTTCAGCATCATCGTACTGTAGATCCCAAGGAAGAGCATGGTTGCCCCCCAGAACGGTGCACCCCAGGTGCCCTCGACATTTACCAGATTGGTCGAGATTTCTTCGCCGTATTTGTTGATGACGCTAAAGAACATGTAGATCAGCGACGCGATGATGAAGATCGATCCGATATTCTCGAGCCACTTGATCCCGTGAAACCCAAGCACCGAAAGACCGATCTGAAGGAACTGGAAGCCGATAAAGAACGCCCACATGTTCGAATAACCGAGGAGCGTTTCCGACACGAGGTTGAGTGCCCCCGCGCCGATCCAACTCTGGAACCCGAACCAGACGATAGCGGGAACCGAACGCACCAGCGCCGGAATCCGTGTACCCGCAAAGCCGAAAGCGGACCGGGCCTGAACCATGAACGGAATGCCATATTTGTGACCGGCCTGACCGTTGATCATTAGCGCGAGCCCGATCACCGTGCAGCCGATGGCGATAGCAACAAAGGTCTGCAGGAGGTTCAGCGTACCGACCAAGCCTGACCCGATAGTAAATGTTCCGATGGAAACGCATCCGCCAAGCCACGCGAAAAGATAGGACCACGGGTCCATGATCCGCGTCTCTTGCGGTGCCAGGCTCTCTTCCCCGATCGCCTTGTGTTCGATATGGGTTACGTGATCGTCGTGCGACATAGCGACCGTGTCGGCCGTGTCTGATTTGAATGTCATTTTCTCCTCCGATGACAGGTTATTTTAGTTTTGGCCGGGCGTAGGCATTTATTTTGCTGGTCTTCAGGCCGCAACCGACCAGCGCTTCGATCATGCGGGTTGCCACGCTCACGCCATCGATCACCGGAATGCCGGTCTCTTCGCTGAGCCACGCGGTCAAATCCGCCATCCCCGCACATCCCAGAACAATTGCTTCGCAACGATCTTCCTCAATCGCGCGCAGGATTTCCTCGCGGATCTTTTCGCGCGCGTTCGAGCCGGGCTCTTCCAAGGCCAAAACAGGGATCTCTGCTGACCGAACCCGCCGGCATTGATGCGACAGGCCATAGCCATGGATCATGTGTTCGATGATGGGCACTGACCGCGGCAAAGTGGTGACGACCGAGAACGAGGTGGCAAGCATGCTCGCCGCCTTCACCGCAGCTTCGCAGATTCCGATGACAGGACCCGTCGCGATCTCGCGGCAAGCGCCGATACCGGGATCATCGAAACAAGCAACGACAATGCCATCGACCTGCTGGTCTTCTGCGGCTTGCACGCAGGACAGAAGGCCGGGAACTGACATCGCTTCGTCGAAATGCCCTTCGATACTCGCCGGTGCGCCTTGCGCGGTAGCGCCTCTGATCACGACACCGGCACTCGCGGCCGCCTGGGCGGACGTGATGATCTTGCGTGTCATCGATTCAGTAGAGTTGGGGTTTACAACTAGAATTTCCATGTGATCTCCCTTGACGATGTAAATCGTTAACAAACTTTGTTAACGATTCCAACAAAAATGTTAACTTAGATTGTCAAGGCGTTACCGATGCCTAGATGGCGTCTGTTCCGACTGGGGGCAGAATGACAGAGGTGTTTTCACGTTAACCCTAGATCGGTTGCTCGTGTCTGGATTTGGACACAGATCGCATCGATGAATTCATCGTCCATCAGCTACAAGCGTCACCGATTTCCTCCTCAGATCATTGCCCACGCTGTGTGGCTGCATTTCCGCTTCAATTTGAGCCTTCGCGAAGTTGAAGAGATGCTGCTTGCGCGCGGGATCGACGTTTCTTACAAGACTGTCCGGCGTTGGGTGATCAAGTTCGGACCGATGATGGCTCGAAACTTGCGACTAAGTCAGGACCGTCCTGGTGATGTCTGGCATCTCGATGAAGTTGTCGTGAAAATCGCTGGTCGCAGGTATTGGCTTTGGCGCGCGGTCGATCTGCATGGCGTCGTGCTGAACGAAATACTCCAACCCAGGCGGGACAAACGGGCCGCAAAACGGTTGTTGAGCAGGCTGATGAAGCGTCTTGGCTTCCTCCATTGGTCAGCAAAGAAGTGAAATTTCTTTCAGACAGTTACACATATTCGCAATGCATCGAGAATTGCGGCGTGTATATTTCGGCTTGTAACTGCGTCGCCAATTCGGGCCAAATGGAAACGGCCGCTTAGATTGGTGTCAACGAATGGAAATGTCCCACCAATAAGCGCCTTGTGTTCAACCTGCCCGTGGTTCCGCGAGCTTGGTTTGAGATCGTGAAAAAGTCCGTCCATCGGGGACAGGCCATGTTCTACGACTACGTGATCAACAAGACGTTCAGTGACATTCCCCGTTAACACATGACGAAAGCTGGCGCGAACTCGATCGCCTTCGCGTACCAGGGAGGTGAGCTCCTGCAGGCAGGTGAAGGTAACTCCATTGGCGGCCAGATCGCGTAAGGCGACGGCAGAGGTCGTTGGGCCAAGGTCATGCAGAAGTGCCCGGTCCGGGGTTACAAGATTTACACTGCAACCATTGCCTGCCAGCGCGTCGGCAGTTACAGCCGCAGGGTGGTCGCCGACTTCATCGAACAACAGTACCTCGCCCGAGACACGTGCCTCTCCCGACAACACGTCCCAACTGGAAATCGCCAGATCGCCGCCGGGGATAACTGTGGTTTCGGGCCAGCCGCCTGTTGCAACGATCACCAAATCGGGGGCTTCGGATATCACGTCATCGGCTTCGACATAGGTGTTCAAGCGGATATCGATTCCAAGCAAAGTCACTTCGGAAATCAACCAGTCAGCTACGCCCCAGACCTGTCTGCGCGTTTTCCCTTTAGAGGCCAGAACCAACTGCCCGCCCAGCCGATCCGACGCCTCGAACAGCACGACTTCGTGACCGCGCAGGGCGCAGACCCGTGCGGCCTCCAGTCCGCCGGGTCCGCCGCCGACGACAACAACTTTCTTTCGGGTGTCGCTGTAGGCGATGATATGAGGCAAGGTCTGCTCACGCCCCGTGGCGGCATTGTGTCCGCAAACGGCAGGTTTGCCCTGATTGACCCGGTCCACGCAGTAGCCCAAGCCGACACAGGGGCGGATGCGTTCTTCTTCCCCCCGCGCGAGTTTTTCTACCAGATAGGGATCTGCCATCTGTGCGCGGGTCATGCCCACCAGATCGACATGGCCGCCGGAGACCGCGTGGCGGGCCGTGGCAATATCCGCAATCCCTCCTGCGTGCAGGATCGGTAAATCGACGGCATCACGGATGCGCCCGGCCACGGTGATATGCGGTGCCGCCGGCAGGCCCATAGGGCGCACCCATTCGGCCAAGCCAAGATCATCGTAAGGCGCGCCGGCAAGGATGTTGAGCAGGTCGACATCGCCGGATTTTTCCAGCATCCTGGCTGCGGCAATGCATTCTTCGGCGTTCAGCCCTCCTTCGGTCAGTTCATCGCCGGTGATGCGCATCGACAGGATGAAATCAGCGCCGACTTCGGCGCGCACGGCGTCGAGCACCTGCAAGGTCAGGCGCATGCGGTTCTCCAGCGTTCCACCATAGTCATCGTCGCGCTTGTTTGTCAGCGGGGACAGGAATTGCCCCAGAAGGTGTGAGTGGGACAGGAGCTCGATCCCGTCGAATCCTCCCTGCTGACAGCGACGCGCAGCGGCTGCGAAATCGTCAATCACGCGGTTGATGTCTTCTTGTTCCATGGCCTTGGGAAAGGCACGATGTGCACGTTCGCGGATACTGGACGGAGCTATGACAGGCAGCCAATGGCCATCATCCCATGCAGTGCGGCGCCCCATATGAGTGATCTGACACATGATCGCGGCACCATGTTCGTGAACGCCATCCGTTAGTTTCCGAAACCATGGAATGACGCTGTCATCACCGGCATAGAGCTGGCCGAACACCGATGGGCTATCAGGGGCGATATTGGTCGACCCACCGACCATGGTCAGGGCAACCCCGCCCTTTGCCTTTTCCTCGTGATACAACCTGTAGCGGTCCCGGGGATGGCCATCTTCGACAAAATTCGGCGCATGGGACGTGCTGACGATGCGGTTGCGCAAAGTCAGGTGTTTCAATTGAAACGGATCGAGTAGGTGCGCCACTTTCGTGCCCCTTCGGCCAAGTCTGCTGTTTGAAAACTGTCCAGGGTCGGCTCCGCTGGTCAGTTTCAACACCTGATGAGTTTGGTTGTCGAAAGCACTTTACTTGGGAAGCTATGCGTAAGAATTCACAGCTTCCGACATTGCTGTATGAAAAGGCGACCCGACCAGGAAATCCAATGGTGGAACACCCTTTGAGCACAGAAGGGAACCTGACAGGGGCCGCTCGATCCATCAAGGTCTGCACAAGGTTGCAATCACGTGCAATCTTAGATTGGAGGTGCTGCGCGCGCTGTGATCAACTGTCTGGCAGTAACTCTTTCGCGATGTATCATGTACAGACCTGCACCGATGATGATGGCAATGCCAAGCAGGCTAAGCTTGTTCGGAAAGTCATTGAAGACAAGGTAGCCAAACAAGGTTGCTACCGGCAGCTCAAAATACTGCAAAGGAGCCAATGTGGCAGACGGGGCAAACGACAGCGCATAAGTCATCATCATGTGGCTTACCGTCGCAAAAAAACCGGTCCCAAGAAGCCACAACAGTGCAATGTCTTTCGGCCAAACGGGATCGAAAAGTTCGGAACCAGAACCTTGCGCAACCAATAAGATTGGAATGCAAAACAGACTGGCTACCAGGCCAGTGTGAAATTGCAGAGCCACCGGGTGCATCCGTCGCGACAAGCCCCGCGTCACAAGAATGTAGAAAGCGAAAGCAACAGCCGTACCGAGAGGAATAATTGCCACCGCGCCGAAAGCCGCGAAGCTGGGTTGGATGACGAACAATACGCCGACAAACCCCACAAGAGCTGCCCCGGCGCGACGAGGACCGACATCTTCACCAAGGTAAAACTTGCCGACCAGCAAGACAATGAACGGTGCCACAAACACGATGGCGAGGGCATCAGCAAGCGGCATCACTCGGATAGCCGTAATGAAACAAAAAGTCGCGAACAGCAAAAGTATTGAGCGGAATACAAGTACCATCAATTCACCGCTCGCGACACGCAATGGCAGTCCCATTTTCCAGACAAACGGTCCCATCAACGCACATTGCATTACAAAGCGGGCGGCCGTTATCTGCCCAACTGGCACACTGGCCGATGCGAGCTTGGCAGCTACATCCAGCAAGGGAGCGGTCAGGCAAAATCCAAGCATCAGTGCAACGCCCGCAAGGGTGCGATCCGTGGATTGAGGTGTGGAATCAGCTGAGGTCATCCCATCATGAAGAACTGTCGCCAAATGCGTGTCTGTTCTCAATGCGACGCCAGGCAAAAGTCCCGATATTCCCGAGCTCGGAAAGAGTAGGAGTTTGCTCATGCAGCGAACCGCAGGTTCCATGACCCGCACGGCAGCATCAACTGCCTTGTTTCAGGATTCGCTAACGAGATGTACTGGCCTTTTCATTCAACGGTTTACCTGCAAGGCTAGGCACAGAGATCGGCGACCTGCAAATCTCTAGAAACCGGTCAATCAACGCTGTCTGCACTGCTTGGCGAGAGCGGGCAATCACCACTCTGTAGTGTCCGATGCTTTCCTCGAGCGGTCGCGCAACGATGGGGTCGCCTTCAATCGTGCGATCCTGCTTGGGCGGGAAGCCTGCCAGGGTGAAGCCGAACCCCTTGCCGACGTAGGCCTGAACAAGCTCGCGTGATTGGGATTGGAATGGCACTTCGGGGTGAACGCCTGCGGCCTGCAGCAGTTGAAGATAGCTAGGGCCGGGCCCGGCTGGTGATACAGCGATATAGGGCAGTCCGATCAGGTCGGACAGGCTGATCCGGGCTTTTGCTGCCAAAGGGTGTTCGCCTGACAGCAGAACCAGGGGCGGCAGCTCCAGCAGCACTTCTGCCTCATGCCGCTTGAGATCGAACCCCTGGTCAAAGACCACCAGCGCATCCACTTCGCCACCGTCCAGTGCGTCCACCAAGGTCGGATAATCCGCTTCCTTCACCTCGACACGAACGTCTGGGTAGCTTTCGCGGAAGGCAAGCACCGCAGGCAGGACGATCCGCTGTGCCATTGCGTGATGAGTGCCGATGTGGATCCTGCCAGTGCGTCCTGACGCCAGGTTCTCGGCCTGCCTGTCCAGCGCCGCGGCCTGCGCCAGCAGCGCCTCAGCCTGGCCGAAAAACTCCTTTCCCGCAGGCGTTAGCCGCATGCCTTGCGCCGGAAAGCGGTCGAACAGGGTCAGGCCGGTGGTCGCCTCCAGTTTGTCCACCGCTGAGGCAATCGCGGCGGGAGAAACATTCAGTTGCCGGGCGGCCTGGGCAATACCGCCCCGCCGGGCGGTTTCTGACAGGTAGGCGAGTTGGCGAAGGGTGAAGTTAATCATCTAAAAAACTGACGTTTTAGGTGTATTAAATCAGTTTTACCGACCTTTTGGCAAGCCCTATGCTGCTTTTTGGACAAACAGGAGACTCACATGGAGATTCTTCCACTGACGGTGGGGCTGGGTGCCGAAATTCTGGGTGCGGATGTCCGCAGCGATGCAGATTTTGACGCCATTGAGTGCGCTTTTGCCAAATACTCGGTGATTGTGCTGAGGGGGCATGATGTGGGTCCGGAAGATCACCTGGCCTTTGCCCGCCGTTTCGGGCCGGTCAACGTGAACCGGTTCTTCAAGCCGGTCAAAGGGCACCCCGAGATCGCCATGGTGCTGAAAGAGAAGGACCAGAAAGAAGCCGTTGGAGAAGGTTGGCATACCGATCATTCTTATGATCAGGAACCGGCGATGGGCTCGATTTTGCATGCGATCGAAATGCCGCCTTACGGCGGCGATACGCTGTTTGTCTCTATGGGGGCCGCCTACGAGGCGCTCTCGGTCCCGATGCGCCGGTTTCTCGGCGAGCTGACGGCCGTGCATTCCTCGCGGTATGTATTCGGCGCTGCCGTAATGGATAGCGAGGCAGTAAAGTCAGGACGTCTGGGCAATGCAGAGGCCGCAACCCAGGACGCCCGGCATCCGGTTGTTATCACGCATCCCCTGAGCCGACGGCGTGGCCTTTTTGTGAACCCGGTCTTCACCACCCGTATCGAGGGTTTGGCCCCGGCTGAGTCCGAGGCGCTTCTGGCCATGCTCTATGCCCATTGCCAGCACCCGAATTTCAATGCCGTGTGCGCTGGCAGGCCGGTGACATCACCATGTGGGACAACCGCGCCACCTGGCATAAGGCGATCAATGATTATCACGGCTTCCGCCGCCTGATGCATCGTGTCACCGTGGAGGGCGTGCCCCTCGCGCCCGCTGCTGCGGCCTGACCTTAGCGAAAGTATCGCAATGACCCACCTCAACTCACAGGCAGCAACCAGCCGGCCCAATGTCATCCTGATCCTTGCGGACGACATGGGATTTGCCGATCTCGGCTGCACCGGTTCTGAAATCCAGACCCCCAACATCGACGCCCTTGCGCGGGGCGGCGTTATGCTGTCGGCGATGTACAACTGCGCCCGCTGCTGCCCCCCCGTGCTTCGCTTCTGACCGGGCTTTATCCGCATAATGCAGGCGTTGGCCACATGGGCGCCAATCTGGGCACCCCTGCGTATCAGGGCTTCCTGCGCAATGACAGTGCCACGATTGCCGAGCATCTGCGCGCCAGCGGTTATGCCACGCTGATGTCGGGGAAATGGCATGTGGCGGGTGATTTTGAAGCCCGCAAGGTGGACAGTTGGCGGGTTGGCGACGTCGAACACCCAACCCCGCGCCAACGCGGCTTTGACCGGTTTTACGGGATCATGGATGGGGCCACACATTTCTTTTCGCCGCATTACATGCTGGAGGATGACAGTCGGGTCGAAACCTTCCCCGATGACTTCTACTTCACCGACGCCATCACCCAAAAGGCTATTGGTATGATCGAAGGCGCTGTGGCGGAAGAAAAACCCTTCTTCCTTTACCTAGCCCACACAGCGCCGCACTGGCCGTTGCACGCCCACCCCGAGGACATCGCAAAATACGATGGGGTCTATTCAAAAGGCTGGGACCATATTCGCACCGCGCGCCATGAAACCATGAACGGTCAGGGTGTGTTCCAGCTCGGCTGGGACATCTCGCCCCGCGACAGCACTGTACATGGTTGGGAGCAGGAACAGAACCGGGACTGGGAGGCCAGCAAGATGGCCACCTACGCGGCGATGGTTGACCGAATGGATCAGTCGATCGGCACGCTGGTTGCGGCCCTGAAACGGCTCGGTCAGTTCGACAACACGCTGATCCTGTTCCTGTCAGACAACGGCGGCTGCGCCGAGTTCATGGCCGAGGACGGCTGGGCCAAGTTCTATCCTGACCTCACCCATGACGGCAGGCAGATCACCATGGGCAATGTGACCGGTCTGCGCCCCGGCGATGCCCAAACCTTCCAGAGCTATGACAAACCGTGGGCCAATGTCTCCAATGCGCCGTTCCGGCTTTACAAGCATTATGTCCACGAGGGCGGTATCTCCACCCCACTGGTGGCCCATTGGCCAAATGGGTTCGAACCGCGCGGCACGGCTCATGCAGCCTGCCATGTGGTCGATATTCTGCCGACCATCCTGGAAGCCACCGGAGGCGCCTATCAGACAGAGGTGGGCGGTCATGATATCCAACCGTTGCAAGGGGAATCTCTGCTAGGTCTTATGAAGGGTAAGGACTGGCAGCGCGAGCAGCCGATCTTCTGGGAGCACGAGGGCAATGCCGCCATCCGGTTGGGCCAGTTCAAGCTGGTTCGACTGCATGACCGCCCCTGGGAGCTTTACGATATCGAGGCCGACCGTACCGAGCTGACCGACCTAGCGGGCCGCAACGCCGCCCTTGGGAAAGACATGATCCACCAATACCTGGCTTGGGCGGAAACCGTCGGCGTGATGGACTGGAACGAAGCGTTGCCGAAACTGCTGGCGGCGTGGGGGATGGAGAACGCGGATGGCTGAAGCTGATCGCTAGGTGGTTGCTGAGGTCCCTTGGTAAAGGACGGGTTTGCTCGCATCCTGCCAGTTCTGGCGAGGTGTAACGAATGGAACCGAAGCCAGCATCAGATCATCCATTTCGACCTTACCTGTGACTTTGGGGGTATCTTGCTCTGGGTAGATTGCTCACCTCATCTTTTTTCTTGAGACGAATGTGCAATTATAGGAATGTATTTGAAAAAATCGAAAGTAGAACAGAGGAGTAGGCGTCAAATGGCCGGGAAGTTCGAGATATATAAAGACAAGGCTGGTGAATTTCGGTTTCGTCTGAAAGCAGGGAATGGTGAAATCATTCTGGCCAGTGAAGGATATGTTCAAAAGGCGAGTGCCACGAACGGGATCGAGTCAGTCAAGAAGAACGCGCCGGATGACAGCCGGTACGAGCGCAAGGAAACCAAATCCGGCGGTCATATGTTCAACTTGAAGGCCAGCAACGGTCAGGTGATCGGCACCAGCGAGAGCTATACCAGCACTTCAGGGCGGGATAACGGGATCGATTCCGTCAAACGGAACGCACCTGACGCACGTGTCGACGATCTGACGTGACCTGACACGGTAACTTTTTACCACTTCCATTTGTGTAAACTGCGAAGGCGAGATGCATGGACGCATCTCGCACAAAGGCTTGAACAACCAAGCCGAAAGCACTCATCAATCAACCCGTAGGCGCGAACGCATCGTGAAGCGCTTCGTTTCGATTCTGTTTCAAATCCGTGCCTACCGAATAAAACGGCGTTTTAGCGACAGAGGATCCAGACCCATGCTGGCAATCAAATCCTTTGCTTCAACCGCATTTGCCCTGACGACCATTAAACAGAAAAACATGATCCGCTAAGGGCAGACCTCCCCTGGACTCCGTCCATTTCAGCACTTTGCCCAACTGGCAGGCCAATAGAGTCGCCATCTCCACTGATGCCGCCGCTATTAAGACCGTAGTAGAATTGTCAACTTTGGTTCCGCGCGGGTGGGTTTGTCACAGGCAAATTGGGTTTGCTCGCGAGGTCCCCAAGGCTAAAAATCCGGGAGTGAGTGTGAGACGGAGGTAAAGCGGTGACCCAACAGAACTGGAGCCAGGCCATTCTCGACCGGCTCAAGTCCGCAGGAAGTAATCTGACTATACCAGACGGATCCCAACTGTTTGCACCGGGCGCTTACGGTGAGATGTTTTTGATCGTCCGTTCGGGCATCGTCCGGGTGGAACAAACCAGCCCGTCGGGACGCACCGTTGTTCTTTATCGGGTTGGCCCGTACGACAGTTGCGTTATGACGACCTCGTGCATGTTGTCGGACATCCCCTATTCAGGGTTCGGTTATGCCGAGGGGCCGGTGACGGCGCTGGCCATCGGGCGGGACAAGTTCAACACGTTGCTGGCTACAGATGCCGAGTTTCGGGGCGCGGTCTTCATGGCGTTTTCACAACGCATTGTTGAGCTGTCCGAGGTTATCGATGATCTTCTACTTAACCGGATGGACCTGAAATTGGCGCAGTGGCTTTTGGATCAGGGCGCACCTTCGGGCGATATCCGCATCACGCACCAGCGCATTGCGGCCGAACTGGGCAGCGCACGCGAAGTCATGTCCCGTATTCTCAAGGATTTTGAACATCGCGGGTGGGTCAGGCTTGAGCGAGGTGTGATTTATCTGCAGGACCGCCCAGCCCTGCACCACCATGCAAGAACGGGGGTTGTGTGACCTCGTCACATAACACGACTTGGAAAACAGTGAATCTTGGGCCAGACAATCAAGGAGATTCGACCATGCAATTCACGTCAAATGTTGGTTCTGTCGACCGGATTCTGCGCCTGATCCTCGGTGGTGTGCTGCTCCTTCTGGCACTGACCGGTACTATCGGCCCCTGGGGTTGGCTTGGGGCTGTGTTTGTGGTGACAGCATTCATGAAGTTCTGTCCGATCTATGCGCTTCTGGGTCTGTGCACCAACAAGCAAGCCAAGCCGTAACACGACCAACCCTTGCCTCGTGCAACACCGGGATTTGTCTGGATCCCGGCGTTGCGCAGCGGGCGCGGGTCAGGCGCGGCGTTTCTCAGAGCTGACGCTGTTTGAGGCGGCCCGAGCGCCCGTGATCCTGGCAAGGGCGGGGGCCAGCTCGGGGCTATTGAAACGGAACCCGCTGCGTAGCAGTTTTGCCGGAATGACACGCTGGCCACCCAGTATCGTTTCACGTCCCATATCCCCTGCGACGTTTGTGATCAGCCAGGCAGGCAGACGTATCAGGGCAGGGCGGTTCAATGCGCTTGCCAAAGCCTGTGTGAACTCTGCGTTGCGCACCGGGTTTGGAGCAGTGGCGTTGAGCGGGCCGTTGATATCCGGATGCGACATGGCGAATGCGATGACGCGGATCAGATCATCCCGTTCGATCCAGGGCATCCACTGTTGTCCGTTCCCCAGCTGACACCCGGCGCCAAACTCGAAAGGTGTCAGCATTCGGGCCAGCATGCCGCCTTCAACCCCCAGCACCAGACCGATACGCAGTTGCACAACCCGGACGCCCATATCCACGACTGGCGCAGCGGCGCGCTCCCATGTGTCGCACACCTCATGGATGAAGGCGGGGCAGTGCGTGTCGTCTTCGGTGAGGGTCTCGTCTTGCCGCAGCCCATACCAGCCCACGGCTGAGCCGGTGATCAGACAAGATGGTTTTTGATCCAGCCTGCGGGTCAGTGCGACCAAATCTTTCGTCATCTTGACCCGAGACTCCAGGATGCGCGCGCGTTTCCGAGGCGTCCAATGCGCGTTTGCCACCGGCTCACCCGCCAGATTGACGATGGCGTCAAAACGCTCTGTGTTGTCAATTTGCTCGAGTGAGGCGATCAGGCGTACCGGATGGGTCAAAGCGTCGACCTTTTGCAGATTGCGGGTCAGGACGGTGACGTGGTGGCCGCCAGCAACCAGCGCTTCGACCAGACGTTGCCCGATGAAACCGGTGCCACCCGTGATCAGCAGATGTTGTCGGGGCGCGAGTTGCGCGACCAGAGAGGCCGAGTTGACAGCATTCAACCGCGTGCTGCGTGCGGCCGCCACCAAATCGCGCGCGCTGAACAGCGCCACACCAATCGCGGCAAGGGTCGCCATGATGCTCCAACCGCCGTGATGGACGGGTACCATCGCTGACGGCAGGGCAGACCACGTCCAAAGGTATGGGGCAGCCAGCGCGAGGATCGCACCATAATTCAGCGCCAGCAAAGTGTGATTGACCCGTTCCGTGGCGGGGAGACGGCGGGTTAGGTCCTCTTCAACGAAATCCCAAAGGGTAATCAGGACCTCAAGGCCCAGGATTATGGTCAGAGCAATGGTAAACGTGCCGTGGGGTTCGAACCATCCAAGGCACAGGAAGATGACGGCGTAGAACGCGTTCCTGACCCCATGCAGGCGCAGTTCGGTCTGTTGCGAAGGGCGCCAGGCCAGCCGCTCGGTGCCTTCATGGTGCACCAGCGTGTCGAATGCACCCATCGAGATCTGAAGGGCAATCAATGTCCAAAGCAGGGGGTCAGTCATGTCGGATCCTTTCTGTCGTGAAAAATGGCGTCCTGGTGGATCAACTCTCCGAACAGGCGGCTATGAAGGCTTAGGGAAAACAGAAACCGCGCGTCGCCAAGATCGGTGTGAGTGATGGTCAGAACGCCAGGGCGAATCCAGCGCGGGAGGCGCAGTTTCCTATCACCCAATTGAACGAAGTAATGATCGCTGAGAATGCGGAGACCGGTGCGGTCTGCTTGAACGCGTAATGCGATACCGATACCGGCGCCGATGTATTCTTCGATCCCGGTCGGTCCAGAGAACCGTTTTGAGCTGTGGATAACTTGAGGAAACCCTCCGTCGCGCCCATACTGGCGGATCCAGAACTGTCCGTTAACGGAACTATCCTCGGTCACGGTGACAATCGCGGGCTGATCCACGCTGGATGTATCAAAGGGTAGGGGGCCGCCGATCAGACGGGCCAGATGCGCCAGCAATTGCCCGGCCAGCGTCAGCCGCATTGCTACAACTTTGCCCTGATAGACCACGCTGGCGCCGTTCGCTAGGCAATGACCAAACCGCGCCCGGACCTGATGGGGCAGGGCGGCCCAAGCTGCTGGGCCAACCAAGTTGCGAAACCTTTGATCGGACATGTCCATAACATGCGGAGAGAAATTGCTCAGTTTCATATCACACCATATGCTGTAGTTGCTGTTATTTCTGTATGAAGAGAAATATATTCTCAAAATTTTTTACGACTTGCCTTTCTTGCTCCCGATCTTGAGAAGCGTGAAGATCTTGTCGCCCATCTTCATAAGAGCCGAAAGCTTGGACTTGGGGACCGACAGCATTTGCTCGGACCATTGGTCGGCCGTAGTCAGGAACTGTTGCATATTTTGCATTCTCTCCAATACGACAGGGGACAGATCAGCCTCGTCCGAGGCTTGTTGCACGCAGATGTCCAACGCCCGCATCGCGGGGTCGATCTCGCGCTCTTTGCGGCCTTTTGCAATCAGCAGGGCCATGTTCCAGACGTCAGTTTCGGCTGCGAAGTGCTCGCGGCGATCACCGGGGACGGGTACGCGGTGGATCAAACGCCATCCGGCCAGCTCTTTCAGCGAGTTTGAAACATTTGACCGGGCGATGCCAAGTTCGGTTGCGATTTCTTCGGCATTCATGGGCGAAGTGCTGAGGTACAAAAGCGCATGTATCTGCGCTACGGAACGGTTCACGCCCCACTGGCTGCCCATATCACCCCAATAGAGGATGAATTGTGAACGGGCCGAGGATTCGGATAAGTCAGTTGTTTCTGTCATGACAGAAATATGAGATATCGGTAGTCTAATGTCAAACAAATTTACCATGACGTCAGGGTGATCCGCCCGAAACCTGTACCGAGGTCTTGTCGCAACCGGATCGCAATTGATGACCGTGGAATCCTGAGTGATTAACCAATTCCAAAGCCAAATTTAGGGAATTAACCAGCCGAAATACCTGCCGTGCATTTGTAGCTAACAAACTATGCTAAAACCCGCGGTACGTTGGAACTGGTCACCGGACCGTGGCAATCTGGACATTTCCTACACGGAACCGACCATCCGCGGCCAACGGTACACATTTTTCAGGACCGACACGCCGTCCACCTGTCCAGGTTCCGTTCGTTGAGCCCATATAGCGAATAAAAAGATCGCCCGTTTTTTCTACGCGTAAAACACAATGCTGACCCGAAGTTCTTTCGCTGCGAGAAAGCGCAAGATCAGCCCAGTTCTTGTCACGCCCGATTTTGATCTGATGTGTGTTAGACAAGCCTTTAACATTCCGAAATTCGACAAACTTGCCGCGATCCGG
Organism: Ruegeria sp. SATB027; assembly: GCF_059613825.1. Classification (NCBI taxonomy): domain Bacteria; kingdom Pseudomonadati; phylum Pseudomonadota; class Alphaproteobacteria; order Rhodobacterales; family Roseobacteraceae; genus Ruegeria; species Ruegeria sp. SATB027. The sequence continues at coordinate 63,055 of NZ_JBXWTH010000067.1, read as the reverse complement.
GCCGTTCAGAACAACCAATTGCCAAAAGGCCAAGGCGCGGGGAGCCATCGGGCTGTACCATGTCACATCGGCTGCCCTGTCATATCGGGATGCGACATTTGGATTTGCTCCGGTTAAGCCAGACGACATGACCTTTTTCAACGCGCGGGTAGAACGCCGCATATGAGATACCGGATTGCCGCGTTTGTCGCGCATATTCAGACGTAAGGCATATCGTCCCAGGCTGTGCCCACCAAGAAAACCTTCGCAGATCAACCAGTAGCTAAGGACCAGGATCAGATAAAGCCCTACCGGTAAGGCCAGACCGGTATTTCCCAACCGTAGTTCCTGACGCAACACAGGTTCCAAAGTGACCAATACAAAACCCAGAAACATAAAATCTAGGACAGCGGCGGCGCTCAGCAGGCGCGCGGCGTTTTTTGAATCCAGAGGTCCACCGAGCTTCATGTCCGTGCCCCCAACAAAGTAAGCACCATAAAAAGGGCCGCGCCGATCGAGAATAGGAACAGCGCGTCGCACCTGACCCGCAGTGCTCGCCTCCCACCTGCACCGGCGCTTTGAAAATGGAATCCAGCGACCCACAGGGCAAGACCCGTTCCTGCGACAGTGAATAACAGGATTTCCGGCAAGACCTGTTGGTGGGGCGCAATAGAAAGCCAGTCAGCAGCCCCCACCATAAGGCCGCCCCACAAAAGCGCGACGACATAAGCTGCAAAGCCAAGAGACTCATTTCTTTGCTGACTTAGCTTTCCGACAAGTGCACCCAATCCCCATCCCAATGCCGCAGCGACTAAAACTAATAATGTCAGGCGGACAGGTAAAGACAGTGAAGAAACCTGAACATTGAACACAATACTGGACGTATTGTTCGTCAAATTGGAAGTAATACCGAGAAACGCAAGAAATGCGCCAACTCCGGCACCGAGGTGCCCAAGGAAGGTAAAAATATCATTTGCGAGTGAGAGTTTATCTCTGATATCAAAGGGTAATTTCATTGAAAATCTCGAAGGCGGATCTGAGTAACCTGGAAGAAGCATTGCGGATCATTGTCGACCAGGCCGAGCGGAACGTCGTAAACCCTGATCAGTTCTTTGCACAGGTTCTTGGAGTTGCCGCAGACATGAGCCGCAGACCTGATCAGGTATCACGCCAGTCAGACCCCAGCCTTGCCGAAGCTGTGGCGTTGGACGAATACCTGTCTGACTTGCCTTATAAGTCTCAGATCATGACTATCACTGAAGATGATTGGGTGCGCCTTCCGATTTCAGAGCAGCAAACCATCGTCAACGGGCTATATGACAAGATCGAACGGTACCGGCGGTACAACGAGTCGACCGATCAATGGGTTGATTACCTCGGGGCCGGGCCGCAGGCAGGAAACTTGCTGTACCCGATGTTGCTGGATGATCTGCCATAACCTCAAAGGTGTTGTCGCAAATCTTCTGCGCGAGCCAAGCCGTCGAAAGCGGTTTCTAGATCATTTGACCATGCGCCAAGCGGGCGATGTGTTCCATCGGGTCACGTTTCTGGTCCCCGACCAACGTATACTGCCAGGGTCCGTCCTGCCAGAAGACGACAAGATACCCGTCCTCTTGTCGAAACCGAAACGATTGAGTTTGAATTGTGTCGCCGTGCGTGGCCATCAAACTCAACCGATCACCCTCTGCATTCTCATACATAAATAAAGCTGAGGCATGGTCGCCTGCGGGCAGAAGGCGTCCTCCAATCAGGGTAAACCCGGTTTCCCCAAGTTGTGGCGCGATAATGGCAGAGCCCAATCGATTGGAGAGCCAGGTTTGCAAGTGATCTTTTTCCGTAGCGGCGACCTCCACAGGGTGAAGAACTTCAACGGCGAATAAAGAATGCGCCGCTTTTGCGTGTTGGGAGAACAATGCCAGATCGTCGGTTGCTCGGCTCTCCCAAGGTTGCAAATAAGACCCCAAACCAAAACCAACGGCAAAAACCGCGACCGAAGCAACCAGCCTGAAAGAGACTGGCGAGGGCGGCTTGGCCTGTTTCTGCAGACTTCGAAGATGTGCCGCAGAAGGAACGGGGACCGCCTTGTTTATCAGGTCTGATTGACGCCGTAATGCACGGATGCGCGCTGCATCGTCCGGGTGATGTTCAAGGTGACGGTCAAGGCATTCGCTTTCTTCCGGTGTCAATTCACCGTCTATGCTACGCTGAACCAGGTCTTCGATGGATGGGGTGTGCGTCATTTCACGCTCCTGATCTTCACGGCGGCTGAAGCGTCCATTTCAGATTTGATTTTAGTACGCGCGCGAGAGATCCGCGACATCAGCGTACCCTTTGGAATGGACAAAGTTGTGGCCGCTTCGTCATAGCTTAACCCACCAATCACAACAGAAAGAAGGGCTTCTCGCTGATCTTGAGGAACAGAATCCAGCGCCTTCCAGACAGCCTTGATTTCCAACCGTTCTTCGGCCGTGCTTGTCGTTGTTGCCAGCGTCGAAATGTTGTCGAGATCGACAGTGTTAAATCTGGCCTCTCGACGCCACCTGTCCCGGTAGAGGTTCAACAATATTTTAGTGAGCCATGGTTTCAACGGCCGCCCCGGAAGCCAAAGCAATCGTTTGCGCAGAGCGCGTTCAACACAATCCTGCACCAGATCATCCGCCGCATCCCGATCACGGGTCAGCGACCAGGCATAACGCCAAAGATCGGGGAGGCAGTTTTCAAGCTGGTTTTCAAATGACTGAAGCATGTACGTAAGCCGGGAGAGGAAACCTTCCCCCGGCACCAAGGTTCAGGGGCGTGCGATATGCCAAACACCTTTTACACCGTCGCCTGTCATGTCCCCAGGGTTTTCGTCTTTGAACCATAGATAAAGCGGCTTTCCTTTGTAGGCGATCTGAACGTTGCCATCCTTGCGTTCGATCAGGCTATAGCCTTTTTTCAGTTCCATGTTGGCATCACCCATCAGCGGCGGCCATTTGGTGGCACAGTCATCATAGCAATTCGAAACGCCTGTTTCGTCCTTGTCAAAGGTATAGAGAGTCATCTTGTGCGCATCCATCAGGAAGGTTTCTCCGTTGAGCTTGCCAGTTACGGCTGGCGCACCGGTGTGACCATCCGCAAATGAACCGGTTGCAGTCGCAATCAGCGCGACACCAGAAAAAGTAAGGGACTTTAGGGACATTGTATTCTCCGACTGTTTCAGGTCTGCCGGATGGCAGACAATACAACTACGAAGGCGCCTGGAAAAAATTCCCCAAAGTGAAACATTTTTTCGGCGGCGTGTGGGCATTGTTTTGATGGTAAAGCCAGAGTCCACGCCTATGGGAAAGGTCACGCATATCCAGTTTGGGTACGAAAAACCTGTATCTGTTCGACAAGTGGGACAAGCGCGTTAGGGCCCGTGGGGCAGGGTGCTTCGTCACCTGTCAGTATCTGAAGTAAGGATATCTAAGTTTTGGCACGGCTATCGCAAATCTTGCAAAACGGAAGCACAGGCGAGCTGATTGCATGCGCCCGGAACAATTATCTCTCAGAAACTTCTGTCTCCGAGCTATCCAATTTGAATTTGAACGCCGCCTAGACTTAGACCTAGAATTTTCCGGGGAAAAGTCCGCATAAAAACCTTCGAACAAGGTTGACAGAGCGGCGGCGTGAAAATCCCTGCATATCGGTTAGGTAGTTCACCCACATCCCCTCCAGCAAGGCCAGCGTTCCGCTGGTTGCGTCATCTACCAGGTTCGGGTCGCCCCTGTTTTCCGAGGCTATCTCTGTGAACGCGGACCGCAAGGTTTCGACAAGTTTGTCATCCTGAGTGCTGCTGTAACGGGCGATACCTGGATGAGAGCTTGCGATACCCCGAAACGCATGCCAGATTTTAGTACTGCGGGGATTGAGCAGTGCTTCTGACAGGTCGGCCTCAATCACTGCCATAACACGGTCTTCGGGTCTTGCGCTCGCGCCCAGATCTGTCCTTCTGTCCATCTCGGCATAATACTCGGTGCTGAAATGCTGGGCGGCTGCGGTCAGTAAATTGTCCTTACCCCCGAAATGCAAATGGATCATTCCGCGTGACAGACCGGAGCGCTCGCAGATTCGGCTGACCGAGGTATCGGTAACCCCAATATCGGCAATCGTGTCCAGAGTCGCGTCGATCAGTAGCTGTTTATTGGCTTCCGGATCCCGCTTTGAACCGCGTTTTTGTTCCTTGACGCTTTGCGCTTTATTCAATGGTACCAACCGTTTGTGAATGTCTCATAGAGGTAGCTCACAGGAATATTGACACGAAAGGCCATTCTGGCGCAACATTTAATGGACGATCGTCCATTAGTGACTCGTGAATTGCGGGAAGGGAGGTTGGGTGATCTTTCGCAGCGAAGCGTCCCGGGGATATACCCTCAGCGCGCCAGCCACGGCTTACGTGGGCTTTCTGGTCGCGGCGCCATTGGTGATCCTGATTGCCTATTCATTCTGGACCCAAACCTATGTGACGCTCGACAAGACACCGACACTGAAGAATTACAGCGATGCGTTTGCGGATCCGCTGGTCCGGCACCTGATGCTTCGGTCGATCTGGATTGCCGGAGCGGTGACCATAGTCACCGTCGCGCTGGCCTATCCCATCGCGTATTTTATCGCGATGAAGGCCCAGAAAAAGACCATCTGGCTTCTGCTCATCACCATTCCGTTTTGGTCCAGCTATCTGCTGCGCGTATTTGCCTGGAAGCTCATTCTGGGGTTCAATGGCGTGATGAACTCTGCGCTTCTGGCGCTGGGTTTGATCAGCGAACCTCTCGACTTCCTGCTCTACAACGAATTCGCAGTCGTGCTGACGCTCGCTCATGCCTGGGCACCATTTGCGATCCTGCCGATCTATGTCTCACTGCAAAAGATCGATCCGAGCCTTCTTGAGGCTGCAACAGATCTTGGGAACAGTCCTTTTCAACGTTTCATGCGGGTGACCCTGCCGCTGACGATCCCAGGTATCATTGCTGCCTGCCTGATCATCTTCATCCCTACCGTCGGTGATTATGTGACCCCGGCTTTGGTTGGTGGTTCAGACGGGAAGATGATCGCCAATCTTATTCAGGTGCAGTTCGGGGCCGCCAATAACTGGCCCCTTGGGGCCACGCTGTCGCTGATCGCAATGCTTTCGGTGGGTTTTGTGGCCATCGTGTTTGTCATGTCCGCGACGCAGCTGGGGAAGCGGATCAGATGAGACGTCCTTCGACCCTGACAGCCTATGCGTTCCTGTATCTGCTGTTTCTGTACCTGCCGGTTCTGTTCCTGCCTCTGTTCTCGTTCAATAGCGGCACAATCGTTGCGTTCCCGATCAAGGGCTGGACACTGGACTGGTATCGAAAGCTAGGCGAGCAGGACACGTTGATCCAGGCGCTTTGGAACTCGCTTGCCGTCGGAACTGTTGTTGCCCTTCTGTCGACCGCCATGGGGCTGTTCGCCGCCCGTGCCTTTGTTCGGTACCGTTTTCGGGGTCAACGCGCGGCAGAAGGTCTGGTGATGCTGCCTTTGGTGATCCCAGGTATTATCGTCGCCTCTTCAATGCTGGTCCTGTTTCTGTTTCTTGGTCTCAAGCCGTCATTGCTGACCGTCATTCTGGGCCACACGTTTCTCGCGCTGCCGTTCTCTGTCTCGATCTTGAAATCCGCCTTTGATGACTTCGACGCATCACTGGAGGAAGCATCTTACGATCTGGGCGTCGGTGTGTTCGAAACCTTCCGCCGCGTGACGCTGCCGGTCGTCGCCCCCGGTATCGTAGCCAGTGTTTTGGTCACATTCACCGTCAGTTTCGATGAATTCGTCCTTGCCTTTTTCCTGTCCGGCAACCAGCCAACCCTGCCGGTTTACATCTGGAGCCAGATCCGTTTCCCCGCCAAGCTTCCAAATGTGTTGGCGCTGGGGTCGATCCTGCTGCTGACTTCGGTTCTGCTTCTGGTTCTGGCCGAATACTTCCGCCGCCGTTCATCCGCATCAGAGGTCCGATGACAAACAGAAACATCATAGAGCTCAGGGACGTCGAAAAGCGCTACGGAACATTTGTGGCTGCGAGCGGAATAAACCTTGACCTCAGAGAGGGTGAGTTCTTTTCGCTCCTCGGTCCTTCGGGATGTGGCAAGACCACGGTTTTACGCATGATCGCGGGCTTTCAGGAACCCACCAGGGGGAAGGTGCTGATTGACGGTCAGGATATGGAAGGAGTGCCGGCCAACAACCGTCCGACGAACATGGTCTTCCAAAGCTACGCAATCTTCCCACACCTCAATGTCGGGAACAACGTAGCCTACGGGTTGCGGGGTAAAGCGCCCAAGGCCGAGATCGACCAGCGCGTCGCCGAAGCTTTGGAAATGGTCGAGCTGGGTGGTCTTCAGGATCGCGGCGCAAGCGAGTTGTCGGGCGGGCAGCGTCAAAGGGTGGCACTTGCCCGCGCGCTGATCATGCGGCCAAAGGTGTTGCTTTTGGATGAACCCTTGTCAGCGCTTGACAAGAAGCTGCGCGAACAGATGCAGTTTGAAATGCGCAATCTGCAACAGTCGCTTGGCATTACCTTTGTGATGGTCACGCATGACCAGTACGAGGCGATGACCATGTCCGACCGTATCGGCGTGATGTTCAACGGACAACTCAAACAAGTGGACACGCCAACGACGCTTTATGCCCGTCCCTGTGATCAACAAGTGGCCAGCTTCATCGGTGAGATGAACATATTGCCGGCCCGGTTACTGAGCGAAAGCGGTGACGTGTTGTCAATTGATGCGGCTGCCTTCGGGCGGATGGAAATCGAGAGAAACCCCAATGTGGCGACCAGCGCCAGAAACATGAACATCGGTATTCGACCGGAACAGCTGGAGATTGCTGTGGACCGGCCTGAAGACTACCCATCAACGGTTCAGGGCACTGTCAGCAACGTCGCCTTCTACGGTGAGAATATTCACTACCACATTCAAGTGGCTGGGGCCGAGAAACCAATCTCGGTCTCGGTTCCGAACTATTTCCACACGGTCGACTTTAAACGCGGCGATGTCGTTTGGTTGGGGCTTCAGGCGGCTAGCGTGATCGATCTTGGTACGATCTCGGAATAAAACAGAGGGAGGATAGAATGAAACTTCAGGGAATTGCGGCCTTCGCGTGTGCGACGGCAATAACGACAGGCAGTGCCAGTGCAGGTGGCGCCGATCTGACGGTTTTTGACTGGTCGGGATATGAAGATCCCGGATTCTTTGCCAGCTACATGGAAAAATACGGGGATGAAGCGCCAAGCTATTCCTATTTCGGAAGCCAGGAAGAAGCCTTTACCAAGCTGAGTTCCGGTTTTACCGCTGATCTGGCACATCCTTGTTCTGACGCGGTCAGAAAATGGGTCGCAGCTGATCTGATTCAGCCTTTGGATGAAAGCAAGCTGACCAATTGGGCGGATGTGCTGCCCGAGATCAAAGAGGTCGACGCCATCGTTCTGGACGGCCAGCTTTATATGCTGCCGTTCGAATGGGGGAACACAGGTCTTATCTATCGCACCGACAAGATATCAGGGGATGACATCTCACTGCAACTGATGGCGGACCCGGCCTATGCAGGCAAAATCGCCATCCCGGACGCCGCATCGTCTGCTTATGCCCTGGCCGCGCTGGCCACCGGAAACGCGGATGACTACACCAACCTGAGCGATGAACAATTCAAGGAAGCATCGGATTTCCTGCGCTCGATCCACCCGAATATGCGTTTTTACTGGTCCGATGCGGGTCAGTTTGACCAGGCCATGACCAGTGGCGAGATCGAAATGGGGTGGGCCTGGAACCAGTCCGAACTGAACCTGATCTGGAACGAAGTGCCCGCGGCCATGATGCGCAACGTGGACAAGGGCATCGCGACCTGGGCGTGTGGCTATGTGCATCTGAAATCGTCCACGACACCGGTCGATCAGGTCTATGACCTTTTGAACGCGCTTACGGACCCTGCCAGTGGTCAGTACATCATCGACAACTGGGGTTACCCGCATTCCAACGCAAAAGCTTTCGAAATCGCCGATCAGGGCAGCATAGAAGCCTATGGTTTTTCCGATCCCAAAAGCTTTTTCGAGGGCAGTTTGTTCTTTGATGCTGTGAACCCCGAGCTTGAGGCGAAGATGCTGGCCGAATTCGAGCGGATCAAAGCCGGCTTCTAACATAACCCACTATCCGGAGCCTTAAGGCTCCGGAACTCAAATACAGGAAAACGCGTGATTATGTCGAACGCGAACCCATATGCTCTGCTTTTCGAACCGGTCCAGATCGGGCCCGTCACAGCCAGAAACCGCTTTTATCAGGTGCCGCATTGCACCGGGATGGGGCATCTCAGGCCGCGTGCGGACGCTGCCGTACGGGGCATGAAAGCAGAAGGTGGCTGGGCGGTGGTGTCCAATCAGGAGACCGAGATTCATCCGACCTCGGACTTGTCCCCGTTCCCCGAAGGGCGATTGTGGGACGCACGCGATGTGCCTGCGCTGCGGCTGATGACAGATGCAGTGCATGCACATGGCGCGTTGGCGGCCATACAGTTGGTTCATAACGGCAACCACGCGCAAAACCTGCTAACCCGCGCTCCGGTTCTTGCACCGTCCGAGATGTCTGTGGATACGACGCAACCAAAGCACGCGCAGGCCATGGACAAGGCCGATATCCGGGAACTCCGCCGCTGGCACCGCGACGCGGCCCTGCGCGCGAAAGAGGCCGGGTTTGACATCGTTTATGTCTATGCCGGGCACAACATGACATTGGCGCAACATTTCATGTTGGCCCATATGAACCAACGCAGCGATGAATATGGGGGGTCGCTTGAAAACCGCGTGCGGCTGACCCGTGAGTTGCTGGAAGACACCCACGATGCCATAGGCGACAGCTGTGCCGTGGCGTTCCGCTTTGCCATTGACGAGATGATGGGCGCCGACGGTATGCAGGCGGCAGAAGAAGGCCGCGCGGTTGTTGAGCTATTGGCCGATCTTCCCGACCTGTGGGACGTGAATGTCGCGGATTGGTCCAATGACAGCGCAACGACCCGTTTTCAGCCCGAAGATGGCTATCAGAATGCGTTTCTGTCCCACGTCAAACAGATCACCCGAAAACCTGTTGTTGGCGTTGGCCGACTTACGTCCCCGGACATGATGCTGTCGATGGTCAAAAAGGGAATTGTCGACCTCATCGGTGCCGCGCGGCCATCCATTGCGGACCCTTTCATGCCAAAAAAGATCGAGGAAGGCAGGATCGACGAAATCCGCGAATGCATCGGCTGCAATATCTGCGTGTCGTCGGACAATCTGGGTATTCCGATCCGTTGCACGCAAAACCCAACGATGGGCGAGGAATGGCGCCGTGGCTGGCACCCCGAGATCATCGCGCCGAAAAAAAGCGAGGCCGAAGTGCTGGTCATCGGCGGCGGACCTGCGGGGTTGGAATGCACCATGCAATTGGCACGGCGCGGGTATCAGGTGACTCTGGCCGAGGCCTCGGCCGAATTTGGTGGACGGGTAGGTAGGGAAAGCAGACTTCCCGGCCTCGCCGCCTGGTCGCGCGTGGTTGACTATCGCCTGAACGATCTGAAACAGCGGGCCAACGTTCAGTTATTCACTGACAGCAAGCTCGAAGCCGGACAAGTCGCCGAGCTTGGCATCGAGCATGTCTTTGTTGCAACCGGCAGCCATTGGCGCGCAGACGGCGTGGGACGCAACACGCAGCGCCGTCTGCCCACGATCACGCCGGATGCCAAGGTGTTGACGCCTGGTGACATTATGAATGGGATTCTGCCCCTGGACGGCCCGGTGATGATCTATGATGATGATCATATCTATCTGGCGGGAGTGATTGCCGAAAAACTTGCGGCAGCCGGATATCAGGTCATTTTTGCCACGCCAGAGAGTTTGGTTTCAGCCTACGCCGTTCACACATTGGAACAGTCCCGCATCCAGGCCCGCATGATCGAACTGGGGGTCGATATCCGCTGCAATCAAGTGCTTACGGCGGTTCAGAGCGACGCGGTGCGGATCGGCTGTGTCTTTACAGGCCGCGAAACTGAAATCCCGTGCGCCTCAACGGTTCTGGTGACCGAGCGCCAGCGTGAAACCGCCCTTTTCGACAGCCTGAAGGGAGCCGGTTTGAAGACCTTGGACCTCATTGGTGATGCCGCGTCGCCGGGGCTGATCGCAGACGCGGTTTTTGCAGGTCATCGCGCCGCCCGCGATTTCGAGCGCCCAAAGGCCGATGCAGACAAAGACTGGTTTCGCCGTGAGATTATTGATTTGGCAGAGGATGCAACATGAACAGCACCAATGAAGCACCCCGTTCACGTCGTCGCGGGGGCGGGGGGCGCGCAGCGCGTCTGAAGGTACAACAGACGACCACGGGTAACGAAGCCGTACGCGGGGGTCTGAGCGGCGGGCGCTATAGACCGCTGACTCAGACCGATATGGAGAACATCCATCATGCGGCCTTGACCGTCCTGGAACAAACCGGAATTACCGACCATTTCCCGGAGTTGCTTGAGCTGGTGCTTCCCAAAGGTGCAGTGCTGAGTGACCTCAACCGGCTGTGCTTCCCACGCGCCCTGATGGAGGACATCCTGGCAGGTGCCGCCAAGGAGTTTTACGTCTATGCCCGAGGGGAGCGCGAAGGTAAGGACGACATGCATTGCACGGCAGAAAGCGTCTATTTCGCCAATTCCGGCACCGCCGTGACAACATTCGATTCCAAAACCAAAACCTATCGTCCGTCGGTTCTGCGTGATGTTTATGATTTCACCCGCCTGGTCGACTGTTTGGAAAACATCCACATGCTGGGCGACACGGTTCTGGCGACGGATGTGACCGATGACTTCACTCATGACATGAGCACCATTTATGCCATGCTTGCAGGCAGCCAAAAACCCGCTTGCCTGACGTTCCGTGACCGCAGCCACATTCCACATGCCATCCGCATGTTTGATCTGGCTCAAGGGGGCGAGGGGGCTTTCCTGAAAAAGCCAAGCGTCATATTCGGCGGCTGCCCCATTGTTTCCCCCTTGCGGATCGGCAAGGAAAACATGGAAATCCTGATCGATACTGCCAAGCTGGGCCTGACTGTCGATCTGGCTGTGCCGCCTCAAGCCGGGGCCACGGCTCCAGCGACGCTTGCGGGAACGCTGGTTCAAACCGTCGCCGAAACACTTGCCTGTGTTGCCATCGTTAATCTGATCACGCCGGGGTGCCCCATCTGCTTTGCGGCCTGGCCCTTCATTACGGACTTGCGCAGCGGGTCTTTCACCGGTGGCAGTGGCGAACAGGCGCTGATCGGTGCCGCAGCAATTCAGATGGGCAACTTTTACGGCCTTCCCACTTCGGTGGGCGCAGGTATGACCGATGCAAAAATACCTGATGCGCAATACGGGTTGGAAAAGGCGCTGACCTTTACCCTTGCAGCGCATGCCGGTGCCAATCGCCTGTGCGAGTTTGGTGGCATGATCGGTAGCCTGATGGGATGCAGCTTTGAAAGCATGGTCATCGATGACGAAGCGGGCGGCATGATCCTGCGATCGTTGCGTGGGATAGAGGTTACTGATGAAACCATGGCGGTGGATGTGATCCACCAATGTGCCATAGATCCGGGTCATTTCCTCGGCAATCCGCACACGCTGAGCTATATGAACAGCGAATTTGTCTACCCACAGCTGATGGACCGCGAGCGTACGGACACTTGGGAGAATGAGGGGAAAACGGATCTGCTGGACCGCGCCCGCAACAAGGCGAATTCCATCCTCGACAGCCATTTTCCTAATTATTTTGGTGCTTTGGACGCTCGGGTGCGCGAAGAATTCCCTATTGTACTAAGCGCGGAAAGCATGGCCCGCCATGGATAACTCCAACGCCAAGCAATGGGACAACGACCACTTCCTGCACCCGTGGGAAGGGATGGAGGCTTTGGGTGAAAACGACCGCACCTTTATCGAAGGTGCCAGCGGCATCCATCTGATAAACGAAAAGGGCGCTCGCCTGATCGACGGTCCGGGGGGAATGTGGTGCACCCAGATTGGGTATGGGCGCACGGAAATGGCCGAAGCAATGGCCGAGCAAGCCCGGAATCTTGCCTATTTCTCACCCTTCAACAACACCAACTCGACTGCGGCACAGTTCGCCCGCGAAATCGCCAAACGTGCGCCCGGCGATCTGAATAATGTCTTCTTTACAACCGGCGGTTCCACCGCGGTTGATACAGCCATCCGGTTTGTCCATTTCCGCAACAACCTTATGGGTCGGCCAGAGAAAAAGAAAATCATTTCAAGGCAAAAAGCCTATCACGGAAGCACTTATCTGGCAGCCAGCGTCAGTGGAAAAGAACGTGACAGGCTTTGGCTCGACAAGGCCGACGACCTGGCGCATTTCCTGCCGGACGTGAACCCGCTTTACCGCGCGCCCGGTCAAAGCGATGAAAGCTTTCTGAACGAGAAAGCTGCCGATCTCGAAAACGCCATTGTGGAACTTGGCCCGGAAAATGTTGCCGCTTTTATCGCTGAACCGGTTTTGGCTTCGGGCGGTGTCATCGTGCCACCAATCGGCTATCACGCACGCTGCCTGAACATCTGCAAGAAGTATGATGTTCTGTATATATCAGACGAGGTTGTCACGGCTTTCGGGCGATTGGGTCATTGGTTCGCTTCCGAGGCTGTCTTTGGAATTCAGCCCGACATAATCACCTGCGCCAAGGGGATGACATCCGGGTATGCGCCGATGGGGGCCGCGATTATCTCAGATCGGCTGATAGCGGATGTTGCGGGAAAAGATGCCACCTTTTCGAATGGCTACACCTATTCGGGCCATCCGGTCAGCGCGGCTGCCGGGTTGAAAAACATCGAGATTTTCGAGCGGGAAAAGATACTCGAACACGTTCGAAATGTCGGCCCGATTTTTCAGGATCAATTGCAGCAGTTGCGCCAGATTGACATTGTGGCCGATGCGCGTGGGATGGGATTGATGGGGTGTGTTCAGTGCTCAGTCGATGGCGATCCCCAGAGCGAGCTTGGGCGCGACTATGAGATTGGCAGTCGTATCGATATGGAATGCCAGAAGCACGGTCTGCTTGTACGACCCGTGATCAACATGTGTGTACTTTCACCGCCCCTCATCATTACAAAAAGCGAAATCGAGCATATGTTTGCTATTCTGCGACAAGGGCTAGAAGCGACATCCGAGTGGCTCGGCAGGATCAGTGGCCGGTGACTGTTGCAGGCTGTCGCTGCGAAAACCTGGAGATCGGCTACCGTAGCGGCATTTAGATCTTAAGGATTGCCAAGTTCCTTTTCGTCAAGGAGTTGGCGTATTTGCACTGCCCGAGCGACTATGGCATCTACACGTTGGTTCCAGAGATGGAGTGTTTCGGATCATCAGTGTAGTCGTTTGATTCTGTCCTGCACGGCCATTACAGGACCGGCTATTTACGTCCAGAGAGATCCCAAACAAGGCTAGTAAACGAAGGACGAGTTCGTAGCGCGTCAAGACAGTGACTACAGTTTCAACCTCGGGACAGCGTAATCAAAAGGATTCCCAATGCGATCAGGCTTGCCCAGCCGATACGGTGCAGAAAACGGGATTCCTTCAAGATGATCGCCGCGAGGGTCACTGAAACCGGGATCGATGCTTGCCGTACCGCGCTGACTGTGGCGGCTTCGGCCCCAAGCTGGAACGCGGTCAGGATGAACAGGTAAGATAGATAGGACGCAATCCCGGCAAAAGCGATCCGCACCGGTGCCTGCGCCCAGCCACGCACGACCCCCAGAAACGGGGCTGACAAGTGGCGATCTTCCCAGGCTCTGATGCCAGCAAGCAGCGGTGTCACCAGAATATAGGTGAAAAACAGGAAAGGTGCCGGATTGGTCAGCTTCATCGCTTGGGCATCGCTTAGCGAATAAGCGGCAGATCCTAGCATCGCCATACTTGCCAGCGCGAATGCTTTGTGATCATGCAGCAGCCCGCCAGGCGACTTCTGAATCATCAGGCTGCCTAGCAGGACCAATGCGATCCCCAGCAGGGTGAACCACGAATAATGCTGATCAAGGGCCAGCCAGCTGAAGGCGACAATGGCAATCGGCGACGAACGGATAATCGGATAATAAACCGACAGGTTCCCACGTCTCAGGGCCGACAATGTGCCGTAGTAGTAGAAGGTCAACCCAAGGGCTGAGATTGCGACAAAGGGCCAGGTCTCAGGCGGCAGGCTCAATTCCTGACCCATGACCAGCGTATGAACCGCCGCCAGGATCACCCAGGTCAGAGACACTCCGACATAGCACGACACCGGATGCGCAACCCCTTTCAGCGTAAGGTCGCGCAATGGGTGGGTTGCCGCCGAAACCAGAACCAATGCGATCCAATAGGCTTCCATACCTCAGGTCTGATGCAATGGGTTGCGTTGCAGGAAAGTGTTGAAATGCACCGTCAGCTGATCCTCGGCGATCTGTACGACACCGTAGGCCGGAGGTTCGTCGCAGAACTCGCCATCGACACTGGCCGCATTCAACGGAATCTGATGGTTGAGACTGGGCAGGCTGGTAAATGGAATGCCACGCCAGTTCACATAGGTCATGCGGTGCACATGGCCGTAAAACACATGCCGAATGTTGCGCCCGTGTTTGAGTGCGTCAGCAAAGGCGTCCGCTTCGACCAGCCTGATCTCGTCCACAAGGGGAATGCCAAGGTCAAAGGGCGGGTGGTGCAGGAACACATAGGTTGGCTTGTCCTCGGCTTGGGTCAGTTGCTGCCTGAGCCAGTCCAGCCGGGCAGGGCAAAGCTGCCCTTCATGCACATCGCGCCCGTCTTTGGTTGAATCGAGAAACAAGAAAACACCCTCATCCGTTTCGAACCGATGCTGGACAAACCCGTTGGCATCCTTTGGATGATCCGGGAAGACCGATTGGAAAACAGTTCGGTCGTCGTGATTTCCAATCAGCAGAAAAGAGCGGAGCGGAAATGCGGCCAGTTTCGCCTTGAGCGCCCGATAGGCCTCATCCTCAGCAAATTCAGCCAAATCTCCAGAGATGACACAGAACGCCGCATCGGAATGCCACCGAAGGATATCGTCCAAACAGGCGTCCAGCCGCTGGGATGGAAAGCCGCCGTTTAGCGGGCCGGAGTCGCGGACGAGGTGTATGTCAGTGATGTGAATGAATTTCATCAGCCATTTTCCCCGAGTATTGCAAGAAACAAGGTATCGACGAAGTTTGCCGATCACACGGATTTAGTAAGAAATTCACTGGGTTCACTCGCTCATACGCGACAAGGTTTGCAGTCGAACACGACAGAGTTCGCGAAACTTCCCCCAAATGATGTGAAGCCGTAGTCCAGATAATCCGGCCGTATTGCTGTCGCGGGTACGCAAGTCTGAAACGGGCGCGGTACCGTGCCTAAACGAACATGTGGAACCTGGGCAGTCTTGCTTAGCTGAGAAAATTGAGAACCAATGTCGCGCACGCCGAGGAGGTAGATACGCTTAGGTTTGCCCTCTGTATGCCGCCGTTTCACACAGCGCAGCCAGTGTCATCACAACGCCTGGCCTGGCTGGGTTGCCGACTTGCGTCCACAGCGGCAGCCTCGCTGGCAAGTAGGCTTCCAATCTCTGCACCCAGCTGCAGCTTAGAGACCTGGCCAAAGTGATGTGCCGCAATCCTGCCTGACTGATCCAATAGAACAAGGCTGGGCGTGCCGCGCATTCCGTATGCCGCCATAGTTTCCGGCAAAGGCCCGGTGCCCTGTTTGTCGACCGCCACTGGAAACCTGATACGGTATTCGTGAAGAAAGGCTTTCAGTGATACCGGCGTCATTGCGTCGTGATGTTCGAAAACGGTGTGCAACCCGATTACGGCGACGTGTTCGTTGGAAAAATGCTCCCGCACAGCTTGTGCCAGAGGGATGCCATGGATGACGCAGCCTGGGCATAGCATCTGGAAAGCCTCAATGACGACAACCTTACCCAAGAAATCCGAAAGCTTTAAGTTCTTGTCAGTGTTGAACCATTCACTGACCTGCAGTTCAGGTGCTTGCATATTGATCTCTCCTGTTCAGAGGTCGGCCGCCTGCCTGAGACGACCGGCTGACATCGTTACTGAAGCTTGCCCGGTAGGCTCAGGTCGCCCGAGGCAATGTCGAAAACATCCGTGACGCACAATAGCGGAGCGTGAATGTTGGCGTTTACCCGCAGAGCGGAGGTTACGCCATCATAAGCGATGCCTTCCAACTGAACGTCGTTGGAAAATCCGGCTTTGACTTGAATTTCCGGACCATCGAACAGCGGTGTGAACCCTGGGCTGTCCAGGAAGATTGGGAATCCAGGCCAGGTTGCAGGAAGCTTAGGCGTCGTCCCTTCAGGGATATCGCGCACTGCAAGGGCGCCCGGGCCGCAAGTTTCGGTCGGGGCGAGAACAACCCAGTGGCTGTGCCACTCGATACCGTCGTTGGCTGGGTCGCCATCGCCGTTTTCATCAAACAGCGGGGTGTCGTCAAAATCCGGGTGGCTGGTTGCAGCCATTGCCAAGATGCCGGCGCCGACTTCGAAACCTACTGCAGACGTATCCAGGGATGTAGGCCACACATAGGACCAGACGTCTGACCCTCCTACTGCCCCGGTTCCTGCCGGCACCGATGCCCCGGCAGTACCATTGGTGGTCATGTGGAACGTAATGGTATTGCCGTTGCGATGCGCATGCGCTGCAAGGATGTCAAAGTCGGCCACCTTGGCGACATCAGCGGGAGAGATAACAGCCCCCTCCTGATGTACCGCGTGATCGCCTTCTGCGACGGCGGACGAAGCTCCGATCACAACTGCAGCAAGTGATTTCCAGGTGAGTGCCATTTCTTATCTCCGGTAAAGTGATATCGACTCGCTACCAAACGGAGAAACATATTGCAACTTTAATTTCGACTCGCTACTTGTTGGGCATGAGAACCGCCCACAGTATTCGTATCCTTATCAACCGTCTTGCCCGGATAGATTCCGCTGCGGGCTGGACGGGCGACCTGAACCCGACACAAAGGGCGGCGCTGGAGTACCTGTCCGAGGCAAATCAGTTTTCCCGTTCACCGTCACATGTCGCTGAGTACCTTGGGACAACCCGCGGAACGATGTCCCAGACACTGAAAGCGCTTGTGCGCAAGGGATACGCTGCCGAGCACCGACAAAAATCTGACCAGCGGTCGATCTCGTACGAACTGTCCAAGGCGGGCGCCTCTGTTTTGACAGAGGCCAATCCGATTGCTGACGCCATCGGCAATCTGCCCTCCAGCGTTCAGGTGGCTCTCAAGGATGGTTTGCTTCAGAGCTTGATGTTGGCATTGGCAGCGAATGGCGGTCACTCGTTCGGGAAATGCATGACCTGCGCCTATCATAAGAAAGGTCAGGAAAATGGCTTCTGCAGCTTGCTGGAAGTGAGCCTCGAGCGTGGCGAAGAAGAAAAGATATGTATTGAACACAAAGAGGCCTGAATGACCCTTCCTGAACTATCGACAGTGATAGGTGGCATTTTCCTGGGTTGTGTCACGAACCGCTGGGAGGCAAAGCCGCCCACTGCCATTCAGAAGGATCGGGTGTCTGGGCGTCAGGTCATTTCGCTTACTGGATTTTCAGATGATGCACAGGCGGACCTGACCGTGCATGGCGGTGCAGAAAAAGCCATTCACCATTATGCGCAGGATCACTATGCGGATTGGCAGAGAGAGGGGCAGCTGCCCCCCGGCGCAGAGCCCGCAGCATTTGGTGAAAACATCTCAACAACCGGTTTGACCGAG
Source organism: Ruegeria sp. SATB027 (assembly GCF_059613825.1). Classification (NCBI taxonomy): domain Bacteria; kingdom Pseudomonadati; phylum Pseudomonadota; class Alphaproteobacteria; order Rhodobacterales; family Roseobacteraceae; genus Ruegeria; species Ruegeria sp. SATB027. Next base: position 45,291 of record NZ_JBXWTH010000067.1, on the reverse strand, counting down.
GAAAATCTGTGCATTGGCGACATCCTGAGGCTGGGCACGGCAATCGTTCAAATCAGCCAGGGCCGTCAGCCCTGCTGGAAACTGGGACTGCACACCGGAAATGAAAGGATGCCCTACCTGTTTCAGAAAACGGGTCGCACTGGGTGGTACTACCGTGTTCTGGAAACCGGTGAGGTCGAAGCAGGAGATCGAATAACGTTGATTGAAAGGCGCAATCCGGACTGGAGCGTGCAGCACGTGACCCGCGCCCGCCTGACACGACGAGTTTCCCGCATGGATGCCGAAGCCCTCGCAAATCTGACAGACCTAGCCCCTGGCTGGCGGCAAGCCTTTGCGCGCATGGCGATGGGCGACGTAAATGAAAATACGCGCGCGAGATTGGGGAGCATGTCGAACACATCGCCTTAAAGACCCACTGCGAGGCGTCTGCATGTTTGTTGGAAGACATGGGCAGGTGGTCAGATAGCCTAGGTCGCCAGCGCGGTGCACATCGGCACGTCCAGGGGGCTGTATGAATTTCTGGCGGTTGATCAGCCAGGAAGTTTCCAGTGAACGTTCCGCTTTCGCAGTTAGGATATCGGTTCCGGTTGTCGGAAGGAGGGTCCGCATGCGGCGGACCACGTCTTTTGCGCGCCATCTCAGAGATGGCAATCAAAGTTTCTTTGCCCTTCATCGGGCGGTCGCTATCTCCGAGATGAGCGCGCGGAGCCATTGGTGGCGAGGTGACGCTGCCTGGCGCATGTGCCAGATCTGCGCAATTCTATCGGGTGGCAGGTCGACGGGTGGGCTGCAATGAGCAAAGCCGGCAAAGATATTGTCCTTTAACCGCGCAGGCATAGTCGCAATAGTATTGGTCCCGCGAATAAGAGAGGCGATTGCCGAGAAACCAGGCAGCGTCACTGAGATGCGGCGGTGCCTTTCCAGGTGGCTGAGCGCCAAATCGATAGCGGTAAGTTCGTGTTGCCCGGGCATCATGACCGCGTGGGGCAACGCGCAATAAGCCGCGATTGTATCAGGAGCAGTCACGTGGTCAGGGTCGAAATAGCAAAGATCATTGTCGGTCAGGATCAGTTTCTGCATCAAGTCGGCTTCGGTTCCGGTAAGCTCGGGCGCCAGCACCAGATCGACCTGCCCGTTGCGTAGTAGTTCGGCCCAGTCTTGTTGCGACTGCGCGCGCCAAATGCGCAGTTGTACCTTCGGTGCGCGGTGTCGCAACGCGTGAAATAAGGGTTTCAGCACGATTTCGGTCTCATAATCATTGGCGGCGATCACAAACTGGCCGCTGTCATCACGAGGCTCGTATTGCGCGGGTTCTGTAAATGCGTCCACTGCCTCCAGAATATGTTGCGCTTGTGCAAACAACTGGGCTGCGCGCGGCGTAGGAGAGATACCGCGCCCCATAGGGACAAACAGCTCATCTTTCACAATTCCGCGTAGCCGGTTCAATCCATGGCTGACAGTGGATTGTGTGACCTCCAGACGTCTGGCCGCCGCCGTGATCGAACCTGTGTCATAGACCGCGGCAAACATGCGTATCAAACGGACGCCGAGTTCTTTATTATCGTTTTTCTTCATGAGTTATATGGTTATCCTTTCTGTTATTTTCATCAATGAAAATCTCTATCTGGTCGCCACATGCAACCGAAAAGGTAAACCCATGCCGTTTAGAAAATCCGTCCTCTTTGCTGCAACCGCTGTGGTTATGGTGCTTTCCACTCCGCTCCATGCTGATAAGCTAAGCATTGACGCACAAACCCAGGCCTCGATCAAACTGGCCGAAGGGTTCTATCGGGATGTTTTGGTTTACCGGAACCTCAACAATTTCGGGAAGTACATCGGCGATACCTATGTTCAGCATGCCACCGCATATGGCGACGGGCCGGTTGAGTTGATCAAGGCCGTTGCCGGTGAACTGACTGCCGATCCTGATGTGCAGGTGGATCTCTACCGTGTGCTTGCCGAGGGTTCCTATGTTGCAATCCATTCTGTCTGGACCGGCAGTAACGGAGACCAGTACGTCTATGTTGATGTCTGGCGCGCCGAGGACGGAAAACTGGTCGAACACTGGGACCACTACCAGCAGGTCCCCGATAGCGCGGCGAATGAAAACACTATGTTTCAGGGGCCAAACGCAGATGTTTATTCCGATCTGAATATCGAGCAGAACCGTGAACGTGCCATCGCCGTTCTGAAAAGCTTTGAAAACCCAAGTGATCTATCAGCGGTCGAAGCGTATATCTCCTCCGAGAACTATATACAGCACAACCCGAGCGTGCCGGATGGGCGCGATGCTCTGGCAGAATACTTGACCGGACTAGCTGCTGATAACGTGCGCCTAAAAACAGAAATTGCCAAGACTATTGCGATGGGCGACATGGTGCTGGTTCATTCGAAGCAGACCAACCTCGACATTGAGGGCGATCTGGGCATCGGATTTTTCGATATTTTCCGCTTTGATGACAATGGTTTCATCGTTGAGCATTGGGACATCGAAGAAGCGCAGACCGGAGAATCCGCAAACACCAACGGCGTGTTCGAGTATTGAGGATCAGGAGAAACCCCATGACCATCAAACCCGGCAATGTGCACAGGCGAGGATTTCTAAACAGGATGGCCGGAGGTTTGACTGCCGCCGCCGGTACAGCGATGATCGCTGATATGCTGGGAACGCGGGCCTACGCCAGCGCGGTTGATGGGAAGGGGGTTTCGAAACTCAGAAAAGGAGCCTATGGCATGAGAAGCAGCGAAGCCCCCGTGTCAATCGGCCGTGTGGCACTGATTGTGAACAATCTGGACACTGTTGGGACCTTTTACCAACAAGTGCTTGGCCTTGAGGAATTGGCGCGGGATGGCGAAACCCTGAAACTGGGCGCAGGAAACAACGTTCTGCTCGAGTTGCGCCAAGACCGTGCTGCGCGGCGCTATCCGCATGCGGCGGGTCTTTTCCATACAGCTTTTCTGATGCCGGACCGCGATTACCTGGGACGCTGGCTGATCTATGCTGCACAAAACCGCATCCCTTTGACCGGGGCGGCGGATCACGACGTCAGCGAGGCGCTGTATCTAAACGATCCAGAAGGCAATGGGATCGAAATCTACGCCGACCGGCCTGTTGAAACATGGCAGATGGATGGAGAGTATATCCGCATGGGCTCGCATCATCTGGACCTGGAGGCCATTGCAGGTGCGGCCCGTCAAGACTGGTCCGGGGCTCCGGAAAATATGGTGGTCGGACATGTCCACCTACAGGTCGGGGATATCAATGCGGTCGACGAATTCATGACACGACATCTAGCGCAGGATCGCATGCTGCACGAAGGTTCAGCAGGGTTCTACAGTTCGGGTGGGTACCACCATCACTTTGCAGGCAACGTCTGGAACAGCAATGGTGCAAAAGCTCGTCCAACTGACAGCAGCGGCTTGGATGAGATCGTGCTGTTGACGGATGGGACTGTATTGCAACCGCAAGAGCTGACAGACCCTTGGGGAACGCGGTTCACTGTCGAAAGGAAGTGAACCTGCATGATTGGCCAAGAACAAAGGCGTATCTTGCAGGCCGGACAGCGGTAAACTCCTGCGGCGTGGCCGGAAGGTGGAAGCCGGGCGCGTCTTCCACCAAGGGGGAATACCACGCCGGGTCATTTCCGCAAGTCAGTTGCTATCATTCATGATCCGGTCGAAAACATGCGGATCTGTGACGCCCTCTGACCCGATCAACATCACTCGGGATTGTGGCGTAATTTGATATTGTTGCCGCAGGTCGGTGCGCAATGACGCGCAGATCAAGCCAATCAGACCGGCCACGGCGCTTTCTCCGGCTTCGATTGGCTCATCTCCGAAAGCGCCGTTTGCCAATAGGCGGACGGCCGGTGCCACAAGCTGGTCCGGGATTTTCATGAAACCGCTGGCGGCCTCTTCCAAAACGTTCCATGCCAATTCGGACGGCGCGCCGCAGGATAGCCCAGCCATTATGGTTTCTTCGCCTACTTCGACGGCTGTAGGCCGATTTGCCTGGGCGCTTGCAAAAAGGCAGGGGGCCAATTCAGGTTCGACCACGATGAAGCGCGGCGCATTCTGCTCCCATTCCTGGAGGAATACCGCGGTGACGGCAGCCGCTAAGCCTCCAACGCCGCCTTGAAGGAAGACATGAGTGGGTGGCAAAGCCAAGTCCTGCACGATTTCGCGCGCCATGACCCCGTAACCAGCCATGACATCAAGAGGTGCCTGAGTGTAACCGGGCCAGGAAGTATCTGAAACAATCAACCAACCGTGTGCCGCTGCATCGGTCCGGGTCTGTGCCACGGAAGCGTCGTAATCTCCATCAATCCTGATCACTTCGGCCCCCAGCTGGCGCATTGCGTCGGCGCGGAATGCGCTTACTTCTTTGTGAATGTAAATTCGGCATGGCGCGCCGAAGCGCTGGGCACCCCAAGCCACTGAACGACCGTGATTGCCATCTGTCGCCGAAATGACGGTTATGTCTGCAATTCCGGCAGTATGGGTGCCGTTTCGGATCTCATCGGCAGTGACTTCACGGCCTGTCTTTTTGGTTAATTCGCGCTGTAATACTCGCAGAACCGCATAAGCGCCGCCAAGTGCTTTGAAACTGCCCAAGCCAAATCTTAACCCTTCATGCTTGTAATAGACTGCGCCCAGATCCAGTGCTTCGGCTAGACCTTGAAGAGACGGCATTGGCGCTCTTTCGTACCCACTCCAGCTTTGAATTTCCCTCTGTGCGAGGTCAAATCCCTCGCGGGGTAAGGTGGCTGTGGCGGCATGGCCAAAGCCTGGCTTGGCTGTATGGCTTTCAATTCCGACTGTCTCAAAGTTTGCGAGCATTTTGTGGTCCTTCCATTGTTGGTGCAAATATAATTCAATGTCAGTGATGTTTTCGCTCTGAGTTGCTGGTAATTTTGAGGCAAACTTGCATGAGGTCGCCGTGAAACAAAAATATTCATCAGGAAGTCTGGATAGCTTCGATCTCGCGATTCTTAGGGTGTTGCAGCAGGACAATACGCTGCCGCACCGTCAAATCGGTGAAAGCGTGAATCTGTCCGCACCCAGCGTGCAGCGGAGGATCAAACGCATGGAGGCGGAGGGGGTCATTGCCGCGCAGTCAGCGCATATTGATCCGGCAGCAGTGGGATTGCCGCTGACCATTTTCGTCGAAGTCGAACTAAAAACCGAGACTGGCGGAAAAATCGATGAAATCAAGAAAAGCTTCTATGCTGCCCCTGAGGTTCAGCAATGCTACTATGTTACTGGTGAAGTGGATTTTGTTCTGATCGTTATCGTTCGAGATATGTCCGAATATGAAAAGCTTACCCAACGGTTGTTCTTTTCGAACAAGAACATCCGAAAGTTCAGAACATTCGTTGCAATGGACCGAACAAAGTCATCCATGCAGTTGAACATCTGACTTGAGCCTCTTCAGAGCATGTAGTCTGGCGGGGTATTTGACTTTTGCGCGGCGCGAACTGGAAAAAAAGTGCTTGTGCACTCCAAATCTGCCAGAAACCTGGTGATCTGGGCGGTAAATCCTGCCGAGACACCTCTCGGTTTACCTGGAAAATAACCACGTTTCCCGAGGTATTGAGGTTGGGACACATTTGCCCCAACTTCATCTAGGTAACAGGGGTTTATGTTACGATTTGATACTGTCCATTTTGGGATCGTAAAGCGGTTGAAGTGTCACGTCGCAGGAGACACGTTGGGTCGCAACCTCCAACTCATACGTGCCGGACGTAACAAAATCTGCATCGACGCCGCCCTGATTTCGGACATAGCCGTAACCGATGGATTTGCCGGTTGTATAGCCATAGCCTCCCGACGTTAGCCAACCCACTCGTTCTCCATCCCGGTATATCGTTTCGCGGCCCAACAGCACCACATCGGGGTCGACGGTGAAGCAGGCCAGCATCTTTTTGACGCCCTCGGCCTTTTGCTTCTCGCTTGCCGCGCGACCCTTGAAGTTTATGTTTTTGCGCAGTTTCACCGCCCATCCCAGACCGCTTTCAAACGGTGTGTGATCGGGCCCGATGTCAGACCCCCAAGCCCGGTAGCCCTTTTCTAGCCGAAGAGATTCAATTGCGCGGTAGCCCGCATTAACCAGCCCTTGCGGTTGCCCTGCTTCCATCAGCGCGGAATAGACTGTTTGCGCGTATTCGACAGGCAAGTGCAGTTCCCAGCCAAGCTCGCCCACGTATGTCACCCGCAGCGCCTTGACCGGGCAACCCGCGATGCCGATTGTCCGGATCGTGCCAAACCTGAACCCATCATTCGAGACATCATCACGGGTAACTGCCGCCAGAATATCTCGTGCTTTTGGCCCCATCAGCGACAACACTGCGTTCGAGGAGGTGATATCGAACAGCTGGCAGTTCAGCCCGTCCGGAATATTTCGGCTGATCCAGTCAAAATCGTGGGTGGCATAGCCCGTACCAGTGACAATGTAGAATTCATCATGCGCTACACGGCCCACGGTCAGGTCGCATTCAATTCCGCCCTTGTCATTGAGCATCTGGGTATAGACCAGCGCACCCACCGGTTTGTCCACATCATTGGCACAAATCCAGTTCATCGCCGCCAAGGCGTCCGGGCCTTTCAGCGCGAATTTGGCAAATGATGTTTGATCGAACAGCACTGCCGCTTCTCGGGCCGCTTTGTGTTCACGGCCAACAGCAGCGAACCAGTTCTGGCGACCAAAGCTGTATTCGTCCTTGGGTGCTTCGCCCAGCGATGCGTCGGCAAACCAGTTCGGGCGCTCCCAACCCAGTTTTTCACCAAAGCAAGCGCCCTGATCCTTCAGCAAATCGTATAGCGGTGACTTGCGGCAGGGCCGGCCGGATTCGTGTTCTTCGTGTGGCCAGGCCATGGTATAGTGTTTGCCATATGCTTCGACTGTGCGGGTGCGAACCCAATCGGTGTCGAAATGCGGGCGGCCAAAACGGCGAATGTCGGCAGACCACAAGTCAAAGGGCGGCTCGCCCTTGGCGGCCCATTCTGCCAACACCATTCCGGCGCCACCGCCAGAGGCGATGCCAAAGGCATTGAAACCAGCACCAACAAAGAAATTCTTCAGCTCTGGTGCTTCACCCACAATGAAGTTGCCATCCGGAGTAAAGCTTTCGGGACCATTGGTCAGGGTCTTGATCCCCGCGGTCTCCAACGCTGGCACCCGGCCCAGCGACAGCTCCATGATCTGTTCGAAATGGTCGAAATTACTGTCAAGCAAGGTGTAGTGAAAACCTTTTGGTATTCCATTCACTGCCCATGGGATAGGGTTCGGCTCATAGCCTCCCATGACGAGCCCACCGACCTCTTCTTTGTAATAGGTCAGCCGATCGGGATCCCGTAGGGTAGGCAGATCACCGGGCACGCCAAATGGTTCTGTGACCATGTACTGGTGTTCCATAGGCACCAGCGGCACATTCACGCCGAATTTGGCGGCAAAGTCGCGCGTCCACTGACCGGCACACACGATCACCTTTTCGCATTCGATACGGCCATGTTCAGTGATTACGGCGCGGATTTTGCCGTTCTCGATTTCAAGATCGGTGGCCTTGGTATCCTCGAATATCTTCGCGCCTGCCATGCGCGCTCCCTTGGCCAGCGCCTGGGTAATGTCCGAGGGGTTTGCTTGCCCATCGGTGGGCAGGAACGCCGCGCCGATGACGTCACCGATATCCATCAGCGGCCAAAGATCCTGCGCTTCCTTCGGGGTTAGCAGCTGCATGTCCAGACCAAAGGAATGGGCTGTGGTGGCCTGCCGTTTGACCTCGGTCCAGCGTTCCTCGTTGCAGGCGAGACGCAAACCGCCATTCATTTTCCAACCCGTTCCCAGACCGGTTTCTTCTTCAATCTTGTTGTACAGATCGACTGAATATCCCAGCAGCTGAGTGATATTGGCGTTCGAACGCAGCTGCCCCACCAGACCCGCAGCATGGAATGTGGTGCCCGAAGTCAGCTTTTTGCGCTCCAGCAGCACCGTGTCGGTCCAACCGAGCTTGGCAAGGTGATAGGCGGTCGAGCAGCCGATGATGCCGCCGCCGATGATGACGGCTTTGGCTGTATTTGGAAGGTCGGTCATATCTGTCCTCAGGTGTTTTTGTAATCGGTCAGGGCCGTGCGAAACCGCGCGAGATTTTCACTTGTGTAGGCTGCATAGTCGAAGTCGATATCCGAGGTGATCTCGGACACCATGCTCCACATGGTTTCACGAAGCAGCGAGGCGCATTTCATCGCCGTATAGCGATGACGCAATTGGTTGGTGACGGGTGCCTGAAAGTAGGTTTCCAGAACCCAGTCCTCTTGTTCATTGGAAAGAGAGTTGTTCGAGGCCAGCCCACCCAAATCAAACAATGGCGAGTTGAAGCCCGCGTAGTCGAAATCGATCAGCCACAGGCGGGTGCCATCGTCCAGAAAGTTGCCGCAAAGCAGGTCGTTATGGCCAAACACGATTTCGTACGGCCCGGCCTCGGCTTCCAGATCATTTCCAATTTGCACAAGTTCAGGGATCAGGCCTTTATGCGAACTTCCATGATCGGTGAGGGTGGCGGCATAGTCGCGGATGACATGAAAGACCCAGAACACCAGCGACGGGCCGCGCAGGTGCTTGGGCACCTCAAGGTGGCAGGCTTTCACGAGCTCCAGCACTCGAGGCAGCATACTGGGGTCGCGTACGTCTTCTTCGATCAGAGTGCGGCTTTCGACGAATTCCAGCACTGTTAATTCGTTGGACGAAAACACTACAGCGGGTGACAGACCTGCAGCATGGGCGGCCTTACTGGCAGCCAGTTCGTTGAAGCGCATCACCTGGTGCAAAGGGATGTCGTCACCGACACGCACCACATAGGATCCACTGCTGTCAGTGACCTTGTAGTTCACATTTGTAATCCCACCCGTCAACGGGGTGGCTTTGATCTCGCCCTGCCAGATCGGTAGCTTGCGAATGCGGGTCATCAGGTCGGATTGGGTCATATCAACTCTCCATTCCAAAGCGGATGCGTGCCTGACGAGCGCTTGCGTTGATCAGCCTATCAGCGATGATGGCAATGAATGCGATGGACAGCCCTGCCACCAGACCTCGACCAGTGTCAGCCTTTGTCAGGGCAATGTAGACTTCCTGCCCCAGATCGCGGGTGCCAACGAGGGCGGTGATAACCAGCATGGACAGCGCCAGCATGATGGTCTGGTTAATACCCAAAAGGATTTCGGGCAGGGCCATGGGCAAGCGAATATGGCGCAGAAGTTGCGTGCGTGTGCACCCAGAGACCAATCCGGCCTCGATCAATTCCTCACTGACCGAGCGCACGCCATGGGCCGCATAACGTACGGCCGGGGCCAGCGCGTAAAGGACTATGGCAATCAGCGCAGTGAAATCGCCGACGCGAAACAGCATCACAACCGGGATCAGATAAACAAAGCTGGGCAAAGTCTGCAACGTATCAATCAACAGGTTGATCACCGTCCCGGCGCGTTTGTTCAGAGCAGCCACAACGCCCAGCGGAACACCGATCAGGGTAGCAAGAAACACAGAGGCACCGCAGAGATAAACTGTCACCATTGCCTTGGCCCACAGTCCTGACACGAGGATCAGCGACGCCAGTCCTCCGCACAGCAGCGCCAGCCGCCAGCCCCCTGCGTGCCAACCCAGCAAGGTCAGCATGGCAATGGCCCAAGGCCATGGGATTCCCAGCAAAACCGTTTTGATCGGGATCATGAACCACGTCAGGAAGAAGATCTTGATCGCCTCGAACGTGTCAAAATAATTGATGTTCAGGTATTTGACCGTGTCATCCCAGAACCCGCCAGTGGTGATCGTCTGGCTTTCAGGATATTCCAGCAACAGGGGTGAGAACTGTCCCAGAACCCAGGTCAAAATCAGCAGGATCATTACCAGAACTGTCCGGCGATGGCGGGTGATCCACGAGCCGGGGAGCTCGTGATGTACCTGCCCCATACGCTCGGCAAAAGCCTGACTTAGGCGATCGACAGCAATGGCCAGAACTACAATGGCAATACCGGCCTCGAACCCAGCGCCGATGTCCAGCCGGCGCAGCGCGGCAAGGACGTCAAACCCTAATCCTCCGGCCCCGATCATCGAGGCAATGATGACCATGTTCAGCGTCAGCATGATCACCTGATTGACGCCTACCATCAGACTGTGGCTGGCGGAAGGAACCAAAACGCGCCACATCAACTGCTTTTGCGTCGTGCCTGCCATGCGCCCGAAGTCCAAAATCTCGGGGTCGACGGCTCTCAAGGCAAGCGTGGTGATCCGCACCATGGGTGGTGTCGCATAGATGATAGTTGCAACAAGCGCCGAAATCGGTCCAAAGCCGAACATGAACAGAATTGGTACCAGATAGGCAAAGATCGGGATTGTCTGCATCAGGTCCAGAATGGGCGAGATGATGCGATCGAAAGTCAGGTGGCGATAGGCCAATATCCCCAACAACAGCCCGCCGCCCGCGCCAATCGGCACCGCAATCAGGACCGAGGCAAGTGTTACCATCGCGCTGTCCCACTGGCCAAAAACGGCCAGATAGGTAAAGCAGCCGCCGACCAACGCGGCCAACCCCCAGTCCCGGCAATACTGTCCCAAAGCTATTACGGCGGTGATAACCACAATCCAGCTGATCGCAGGTAGGATGACTTGCGCATCGTTGCCTTGCCCGGTGACAAAACCCTCGGCCAGCAGGGACAAGACAAGGTCATAGGGCTGTTCTATCAACCAAGCAGCAGCGCGGGTAACGTCGGTGAACGAAACTGGGCCGATTGCAGCATCCTCGATCAGCCAGGACATTGCAGATGAGATATAAGTTTTGAACGGGACGACCCAAGCCGACGGGAATTTGGTGATCCAGCGCGCATCGAGCGCTTTTCCCAGGTTGCTGCCGAAATACCCCAGCAGGATCGTGAGTCCGACAAGCAGCAGAATGATGAGCTGACTGCGGGACAGGCGGCTCATACCGCGTCCCCTTCACCGAATAGCACATGGGCCACAGCCTTGCGATCAATGGCGCCAATAACCAGCCCATTGCTGTCTGTCACGGGAATTGGCGCATCTGCGGCGATGATCCGTTCCGCCACGGTCGAGACGCGGGTCGATTGCACAATGGGCTCACCTTCACCTGCAGCGCCGACGGTCATTACACCACCAACCGTCAAAACCTTGGAGCGCGGAATATGGCGCGTGAATTCAGCCACATATTCTGTCGCTGGATTCATCACCAGTTCTTCCGGGGTGGCGATCTGGATGACCTCACCATCCTTCATAATGGCGATGCGGTCGGCCAAGCGAACGGCTTCTTCAAAGTCGTGCGTGATAAAGACAATAGTCTTATGCAACCGTTCCTGGAGTCGCAGAAATTCATCCTGCATTTCGCGCCGGATCAGCGGATCGAGGGCCGAAAAAGGCTCGTCCAGAAACCAAAGATCGGGCTCTGTCACCAACGATCGAGCAATGCCCACACGCTGTTGCTGACCACCCGAGAGCTCTCGTGGATAGTAGTCCTCGCGCCCCTTCAGGCCGACCAGTTCCACCACGTCTCTCGCCTTTGCGTCGGCCTCGTGTTTGGGCGTAGCCTGAATAGTCAGGGGGAACATCACATTCTGCAATACGGTCAGGTGCGGCAGCAGGGCAAAATGCTGAAACACCATGCCCATCTTGTGTCGGCGGATTTCAATCATTTCTTTCTCGCTGGCGCGCAGCAGGTCGGCGTCGTCGAACAGAACCTCACCGCTTGTAGGTTCGATCAACCTGGACAGACAACGAACCAGGGTTGATTTGCCTGAACCGGACAGGCCCATGATGATGAAGATTTCACCTTCAACGATTTCAATATTGGCGTTGCGTACCGCTCCGATCACACCCGCATTTCGAATGTCATCCGCCGATGGGTTCGGATTTTGCGCCAGAAGGGTCTCGGCGTTTGGACCGTAAAGCTTCCAAACGTTTCGGCAGGACAGTTTTGTTGTGGGAGTCATCTGTGGTGTCCGGGACTAAGACGGAAAAAGACCGAAGCGGTAGAGGAGAGCGGGGTAACCGCTTCGGCCAAGCAGATTATTTAGAGATCCAGCCAGACCAACGGTCCTTGTTCGTCTCCATCCAATCCGCGACAACTGCATCAATATCCACACCGTCCAGATCGGCTTTGCCGACCATGGCGCTCATCTCGTCGTTATTGATGTTATAGGCTTCGATGATGTCATACGCGCCCGGCCACTTTTCTTGCAGGCCAGACCAAGCAGCCTTCCAGATCGGACCGCGCGGTTTTCCGCAATCATAGGCCAAAGCCGGGTTCACACCGACGGACGGGTCGCTGTAGCACTCGGCCGAGTATGGCGGAAACTCCACGAATTCGCCGTCATATTTGGCCGGGGCCCAGTGCGGAACATAGACCCACAACATGATCGGATCTTCGCGCTGATATGCGGATTCCAGCTCTGCAAAAAGCGCAGCATCCGTGCCTGCGTGGACAACTTCAAACTCCAGCTCTAACGCTTCGACGCGTTCTTCGTCGAAACCGCCCCAGGTCACGGGTCCGCCGACATAGCGCCCATTTGGCGAGGTTTCAGCCGTGGCAAATTCCCCTGCGCAGTCTTTCAGAGCTTCCCAGTTTGGCAAGCCGGGGCAGCGGTCTTTCATGTAAGTCGGGTACCACCATTCTTCGATCGCCATCAGACCGGTTTCACCTACGTTCACCACATTGCCAGAGGCGGTGGCTTCGTCCAGCGCTTCACGCCCGGTGGTTTCCCAGATTTCCATTGCCAGATGTAGATCACCTGTCTTCAGGCCCGCAAACTGAGCGATATAGTCTGCCTGTACATACTCAACGTTGTATCCGGCCTCTTGCAGGATTGATCCCATTATCTTGGTGTTGATCAGCTGCCCTGACCAATCATGCAACGTCAGTTTGATTGGGTCCGTCGATTCGGCGGCCCAAGAAGCCGAAGCAGTTACGCCAGCGACTAATGCCATTGCGTGTAGTGCATTGAATTTCCTGATCATGTTGTGCTCCCTGAATGTGGCTTTTTGAGTGTTTTTCGTTTATTACACTTCCATGCTGCGCCAATCTGACAACTACGTCAATAAAAACCACACTTCGCCACGATTATTCGTTATAATTCACACAAAAAGCCCCGAACGGCACCGTATTGGACGTAATATTGTTTTATTGGGATGACTGCCGTATCCCCCTTTCAGGAGGTCGCATGTTAAAGCCACGAAAAACCACAAATCAGCGCGAAGAAGAAATCCTTCGCGAGCTGCAACATGCGGGCGGGTCGTGCAGGGTCAGCCTCCTGGCTCAAAAATTGAATGTTTCCAATGAAACGATCCGGCGCAATGTCAAGGCGCTGGAAGAGCGCAAGATCGTGCGGAAGGTGCATGGCGGCGTACATCTTAGCGAAGACGCCATAGAGCCACCCTTTGAAAACCGCTTGGGAACGCAAGCACATGCGAAAGAAGCAATAGCCCGGGCAGTCGCAAATACAATTAGCGACGGGGATTCCCTATTTCTGGATATCGGTTCGACGACCGCCTACGTCGCGCTTGCGCTACGGAAACACAAAGACCTGTTTGTAGTTACAAATTCGGTTTTCGTCGCTTACACGTTGTCAAAGCACAACAACAACCGGGTGTTTCTGGCGGGTGGAGAACTGCGCGCACATGATGGGGGCGCTTTCGGTGCAGAGGCATTGGATCTTGTGAAGCGTTTCAACGTACAGCTGGCAGTGTTCTCGGTTGGAGCCGTGAATGGCGATTTGGGCTTCATGCTGCATGATCTCGAAGAGGCCAATATCGCGCGTGCTGCAGCTGAAAATGCGCAGGTGCGCATCGTCGTAGCCGACAGCGGAAAATTCAACAAGCGGGCTCCGATATCTCTCCATAACATGGCCGGAATTGATGTTTTGTATACGGACCGCGTTCCTCCTGCCAACATCCTGGCCATGCTCGACAAAAATGAAATCGAAGTTGTTATCGCAGGGTCGGACTAGTGTCAGAACTGATAGATGTACCCAGCGTACAACACTGCATCCTTGAGGAGATGGCAGCCTTTGAATGAGATCATGTTGAAACCTGTTAACGAACTATTCGATGGGAAAAACGTCAAATCGCGCATGTTCGTCAACCGGGCCTCATAGTTTGCGACACATCTGTTCAGAATGTGCAAACAAGTTGGCAATGCCGACTATTATACTGACACTGGACCTGTTGTTCCTCTAACAACACGCTCCAGCTCGCAGCAAATTTTGAAATGTTCCGACTCATCTGACGTAATGTAATCGGTGAACTTGTCCCCTGCGAGTTTACCGATGGCTTCGGCGGGGATTCGAATGGTGGTGAGCCCCGGCTCAACATCAGCCGATCCCTTGAAATCTCCGATGCCAATAATTGAAAGATCGCCGGGAACGTTTAACCCCAGTTTCTGGGCCGCAAACAAAGCGCCCTGCGCTATGACGTCATTTCCACATAACAAAGCCGTAAGTCGAGATGTTTCCGCCAAAAGGTTCAGCGCAGCCTGCTTGGCCTGCGAAACGCTGTAAGGAGCTTCAGATTCGTGCTCGCCCGGAACGGAGACACCCATATTTTGTAGCGCTTCGTGCACGGCGGAAAGTCGATGTTGCGCGCGGTCATTACCATTGGTCTTTGGAAAGATCAGCCCAATGTCACGATGCCCTAGGGCCAGCAGATGCTCTGTTGCGAGACGGCCGGCCAACTGGTTGTCGGCCCCGACACAAGGAAGATCCGAATCCTTTGAGTAGTTCCAAATCGCAAGTGCAGGTATTTTCTGCTGCGTGATCAAGCGATTGGTGGCATCGGAATGCTCCAAGCCAACCAATGCCACGCCGTCCACGCGATGTTCAAGAAACTTGCGGACCATCGCGTATTCCCGATCCAGATCATACCCGTGCGACGCCAGTAGAAGGCTGAATCCTGCCTTGTCGATAGAGTCGGAAAAAGCCTGAATGACCTCGGCGAAGATGGCATGGTTGATAGTTGGTACGACCAGGCCAATCGTTCCTGACCGTTTGCCATGCATTGTTTGAGCGGCACGATTGCGGATATACCCGAGCCGCTGCACTGCCCTGTTGATCTTTTTGCGAGTCGCAGGGCTGACCAGATCAGGGTGATTGAAGGTACGAGAAACCGTAGACGGCGAAACCTTCGCGGCCTTTGCGACTGCCACGATATCGACTTTACCATGCTGAAAATTAGACATAATTTCGTCCCGCCCAGTCGATTTTATGAAAACATTTGCAATACTATTTTCATCCCCTAACCTGATTTGTCAACAAACCAAAAGTGCAGACAAACGGGTTGGGAGGCACTGGATGGAATTCATTTACTACTTCGGGGATGTGTTCACACCGATGTCCTTCTTGCTGCTTTTGGGCGGCACGATCGGAGGGCTGATCCTGGGCGCGACACCAGGCTTGTCACCAACGATGGCGGTTGCCCTTTTGATTCCGTTCACCTTCCAGCTTGAGGCCGCACAGGGGCTGATCTTGCTGGGAGCCGCCTATACCTCGACCGTTGCTGGTGGCGCGGTGAGTGCAATTCTACTGAAAATCCCAGGCGCTCCAGCCAATATTGCCACCACTCTGGACGGCCACACCATGGCCAAGCAGGGACAAGGGGCGCGGGCGCTGCAACTGTCGTTTCTGGCCTCGGCGGTTGGCGGCATCTTCGGTGTGCTCCTATTGATCTTTCTGACACCGGTTTTGGCCAAATGGGCGCTGGCGTTTGGCCCCTCACACCTGTTCTGGTTGGCCATTTTGGGGGTGACTGTGATTGGCACGCTAGATTCTGCATCCGTGGTCAAAGGTTTGCTATCGGGCTGTATCGGATTGTGGCTGGCGACAGTCGGTTTCGACGACATTATGGGCGCGCAACGCTTTATCTTTCACCCTGCACTGGGCGGCGGCATCAACATTATCGCGGCGCTGATCGGTCTGTTCGCGATCCCTCAGGTGCTGACGATGTTTGCAAAGGGACGCCACGACACGGGTGCTGAAGTCATTGAAGTACAGCGCCATTCGATCATGGCCGCATTGCGAGAACTGTTCAACCGTACCCGAGCACTTAGCATCGGCACACTGACAGGTTCCATCATTGGCCTGATCCCAGGCGTTGGCGGGCAAATTGCCGGGCTGGTTGCCTATGATCAGAGTAAGAAGTTTTCAGCCGAGAAGGACAAGTTCGGCACGGGTCATTCCGAGGGCGTAATTGCCGCGGAGTCCGCCAACAATGCGATGGTGGGCCCATCTCTGGTACCGTTGTTGACCTTGTCGATCCCGGGTAGCCCAACCGCAGCCGTTTTGCTGGGCGGGCTGCTGATTCATGGAATTTTTCCGGGCTCGGATCTGTTCGACAACCACCCGGACGTGGCGTGGACGTTCATAAACTCCATGCTGATCGGCCAGGTCCTGATGTGCGTCTTTCGGCCTATACATTGCCGGTCTGGCCGCGCGTGTCGCGCAGGTGCCGCAATCGGTCATGGCGGCCGTTGTTCTGGCCCTTTCGGTCTTCGGCGCCTACTCGGTTCAGAGTTCGATGGGGGATGTCTATGTCATGGCGTGCCTTGGCATCGGGATGTTTTTTCTGGAACGATTTGGATTCTCGGCTGCTCCGTTGGTTCTGGGATTGATCCTTGGTCCGATTGCCGAAGCCAACTTCATTCAGGGCGGAATGATCGCGGACGCGACCGTCGGCAAAGCCTCTTACTTCCTGACGGGCGGATTGAATCTTCTGCTGATCGCCGTTGTACTGGCTTCAATTGCCTACTCGGTTTGGATGGAACTTCGCCACCGGCGCTATACCACCAAAGAGGAGGCACAGGCATGAACCGCACACAACACATAATCGGGTCGGGTTTGGTTTTTGCCGTAGGACTTTGGGTAACCTGGGTCAGCTTTACTCAGCAACCGGTCGAGGCATTTCTGTTTCCGCGTCTAATCGCTTCGGTCTTTGTGGTTTTGGCAGGGTGGACCTTCGGCAAAGCGCTGATGGGATTGTCCAAGGTAGGCAACGGCGTGACCCGCATGATGTTCATCAACATGCTGCCGGGCTTGTTCGTCACCCTTATCTATGTCTTCTGGGCGTCCAAATCGCTGGGGTTCTACACAGCAACGGCAATCGCGTTTTTCATTCTGCTGTCGATTTACGATCCAGACCCACATTCCGAAGCCAAAACCTGGGTCAAGCGCGGTGTCATCACAGCGATCTTTGTGGCGGTGATGTACGGGCTCTTTGCCATGCTTCTGCAAGTCTACACACCAAGGGAATTTCTGTTCTGACCGCAAGGGATGCGGATGAACCAAAATAGGGAGGAAACGCAAATGAAACGGTTGATTACAGGGGCAGCACTGGCCCTCACGAGCCTGACGGGCGCGGCGGTTGCCGAGGAGTATCCCGAACGCCCAATCATGATGATGGTCAGTTACGGCGCTGGTGGCGCAACCGACTTTCAGGCGCGGATTGTCACCATGACATCCGGGAATGAAGACGCGCTGGGAATGCCAATCGCCATCATAAACAAACCGGGCGCCGGAGGGCGTGTGGGTTGGAACTGGTTCGCAACCCAGGCCGACGCCGATGGCTACACTCTTGCTGCCTACAATGTTCCACATTTCATCGCCCAATCGATCAAGGGTGGGGTCGAGTATTCGGTCGACAGCTTTGAGCCCATCGCCAACTGGGGCGCCGACCCGGCTGTCTTCGTGGTTGGTGCGGACAGCCCGTTCAACTCGATGGAAAGTGTTGTCGCATATGCCAAGGAAAACCCCGGCAAGCTGACCGTGTCCGGGGCTGGGCTTTTTGTTGGTCACCACATTGCGGCTCTTCAAATCGACAAGGCTGCAGGAACAACGATGGCCTATATCCCGACCAAAGGCGGCGGCGCAGCGGCCATGAAAGCGGTAATTGCTGGCGAAGTCATGGGTGGTATAAACAACCTGTCGGATGCGTTCCGCGCAAAAGAGGCGGGCAACGTCAAAATCCTGGGTGTCGCAGATCTTGAGCGAAACGCGTTCCTGCCCGACGTGCCGACTATGATGGAACAGGGGCTTGATGTCGACAACTCGTCGGTCAATTTCCGGGGCGTGATGGTGCCCAAGGGAACGCCGCCTGAGGTGATCGAGAAACTTGCGGAAACGGTTCCCGAGATGTTCGCCAACGATCGTGTGATGAAAAAGATGGAAGCCGGCGGATCGCCCATGCACATCATGACACGCGATGAAGTGATCAAGATGTGGGAGAAACGTCAGCAAACACTGAACGAATTGTTGGCTGGGCTCTGATCCAGTCAACTCCCTACGGGGCGGAGTGGGTCCGCCCCGATCAAACAATCGAGGACCGAGATGAACGCTCAGGAAGGGGTTTCCCCCGAGATCGACGAAGTTGATCGCATAGTAGCGCATGCGCGCAAGGCCCAAGCGACCTTTGAAGAAATCGGCAGTCAGGCGCTGTACGACAAGGCGGCGCTGGCGGCGGGATGGGCAATCATGGAGCCAACACGCAATCGGGCACTGGCCGAAATCGCTGTTGCGACCACCGGTCTGGGAAATGTTCCGGACAAGATTACAAAGAACCACCGCAAGACTCTGGGCTTGTTGCGCGATATCGCTGACGTGAAAACCCACGGCATCATTAGCGACAATCCGACAACCGGCATGACCGAGATTGCACGTCCAATCGGTGTAATCGGTGCTGTGGTTCCATCGACCAACCCCGCTGCGACGCCGGCGAACAATATCATCAATGCGCTCAAAGGAGGCAACTCCATCGTGGTGGCACCATCCCCCAAAGGAGTCGCTTCCTGCGAAATGCTGATCGCTTTTATCCATTCAGAGTTTGACAAGCTCGGCCTCAATCGCGATTTGGTCCAGATGATCCCTGCGCCCGGATCCAAGGCCAAGACACAAAGGTTGATGGAAGCCGTAGATCGCGTGATCTGTACCGGCAGTCAGAACAACGTCCAACGCGCACAATCCTGTGGAACGCCAGCAGTGGCGGTTGGTGCGGGCAATGTGACGGTGATTGTGGACGAAACCGCAGATCTGGCCGCAGCTGCTTCCAAGATCACGGCATCGAAATGCTTCGACAACGCGACGTCCTGCTCGTCTGAAAATGCGCTGGTTGTTGTAGATGCGGTCTATGACGCCTTTGTCGCCGCGATCGCCGTTGAAGGCGGTGCCTTGGTGCCATCTTCCGAGGCTGGAAACATCATCGCACGGCTGTGGCCCGATGGGCATCTCAACCGATCTGTAATCGCGCAGGACGCTGGCAAGATGCTTGAAGCACTGGATATGGCGGATAAGGTCCCCGAGGGGACCAAGTTCCTAGCCGTGGAAACTGACGGAATTGGCCCGGATCATCCTTTGTCGGGGGAAAAGCTCAGCCGGGTTCTGGCGCTTTATCGAGCGGCAAATTTTGAAGAAGCCAAGGTAATCGCGGCTCGTATTCTGGAACACCAGGGCGCGGGGCATTCTGTCGGAATCCATACCAGCGACGACGCGCGCGCGGTTGGGTTGGGTCGCGACCTGCCCACCTGCCGGGTCATCGTAAATCAGGCGCATACCTTTGCCACTGGTGGCAGCTTTACCAACTGCATGCCCTTTTCGCTGTCAATGGGCTGCGGCAGTTGGGGAGGCAATTCCATCGACACCAATCTGCATTGGCGGCATTTCGTACAAACGACAAAGATCATCCGTGAAACGCCGCCGCGCGAGCCCGAATTGGAAGCGATATTTGGCGGCTACTGGTCGGAGGCGGGGCAATGATCGAACCACCCAAGGGAACCGTCCGGGACTGGCTTGACCGTCGGGCAAGCCGCGGGGGAACCGGGTTCGTTTTCCCGGACGGGGCGCGGGACCTGAATTGGGGTGAATTGCGTGACTCAGCTCGCCGCATCGCAAGCATGTTGACCGAACGGGGTGTGGCGAAGGGAGAAAGCGTCGCCATCCTCTACCCCAATTGCCGGGAAGCGCTTGAGGTCCTTTTTGGCGTTCTCTATGGCGGATTTCGGGCCACGATGATCAATCTTGTCGCGGGTGACAGCGCCGTTGCCTATGCGCTGGAACACAGCGGCGCGTGCTATGGATTTGTACATTCCGATCAAACGGACCTGTTCAGGCGAACGGCCAATCCTGCGAATATCAAACAGTTGAAGGTGGCAGATGCTGTTGAGTCCGGCAGCAACCTGCATAGCCTCTCGCCTCATAGCCACGCTTTGTTGATGTATACATCCGGAACAACCGGTCGCCCCAAGGGGGTGGTCCACACACATTCCAGCCTGTTGGCAGGGGGTTGGACGACCAAAATTGCCCATGAATTGTCCGAGGCTGATCGCGGGTTTTGCGTCTTGCCGATCTATCATATTAACGGGCTCTGCGTGACGGTGATGGGAACACTGGTCTCAGGCGGATCGTTGGCCATGTGCGAACGATTTTCTTCCAGCAAATTCTGGGACAATCTTGGAAAGGCCGAGGCAACGTGGTTCTCGGTCGTTCCGACCATTATCTCGCACCTGCTGCACTCTGAGACTAGTCCGGATGCGCAAACCCGGCAACGCGTGCGTTTCGGGCGCTCTGCGTCGTCAGCCTTGGCGCCGGACGTGCAGCGTGGCTTTGAGGATCGTTTCGAGATCCCAATCGTGGAAACCATGGGCTTGACGGAAACTGCCGCTCAGATTCTGTCAAACCCGCTGCCCCCCGGCGTTCGGAAGATTGGTTCACCCGGCATTGCATATGGAAATGAGGTTGCAATTCTGGACGCGGAATTTCGGCCTGTACCTACCGGAACAGAAGGTGAGTTGGTCATACGCGGTCCGAATGTGATGCTGGAGTACCTCAATGACCCGGATGCTACTGCGGGCACATTTACTTCGGATGGCTGGTTGCTGACCGGAGATCTCGCCCGCATGGATAAGGACGGGTATGTTTATGTGACCGGTCGATTGAAAGAACTGATCATTAAGGGAGGGGAGAATATAGCCCCTCGTGAGATTGACGAGGCACTTTATTCACACCCCGACGTTGTTGAAGCTGCGGCCTTTGCCCGCCCTTGCAAAAGCTACGGTGAAACCGTCGAGGCAGCGGTAAAAATTCGAGAAGGTTCTGAATTGACGCCGCAAGCTTTGTCAAAGATCTGTGAGTCCCAGCTAGGCCGTTTCAAGTCTCCTGACAAAGTTCACATTCTGATTGATCTTCCAAAGGGCCCGTCGGGAAAGATCCAGAGAAACAGGATCCTACAAATCGTTAGCGAGGAGGCGAGCGACTTGAAGATGTAGATGGCAATGCCGGTCCGACTCTACCTGAAAAATAAATGCCAAAACAAAAGCGGGAATAGCCACAAAGGCAATTACCGACGCCAGCTTCAGCAGTGCCGAAAGCCTTTCAATCGTCATGATAAGCGTGTTTCCATCAACGGTTCTAGGCACCCGTTGTGGCAGGTGCCTGAACGCCTCTCCTCTTTCAGAGCGATCTTACTCAACCGCCACCGTCACCGAGATTACCTTGCAGGTAAAACGCAAAGCTGCTTCGGTGCCGTTCGCTTTGGCCATCGGTGTGGAAAGGTCGAAGCCAACGTCTGCTGTATCGTCCGCCGAAAAGATGATGGCCTGCGTCTGGTCGGTCCTGCCCTGTGCCACCTGCATCTCGTCAACAAAGAGGGTGCCGTCCCACCTTTGCCAGGGCTTCCACCGTCATAATCGAAATCGAGGACGATTTCATGAGTACCTTCGGTCACAGGTTCGGACGCCGAAACGGTAAATATCTCGATCCCCAACCAGTTGTAGGCATAGGCTGGAACGCCATTTTCAACATAAAACGACCAGCCGCCAAAGCGGCCCGCTTGTGCGATAATAGCTCGGTGGTCTTCGTTAGAAGGTTCTTCGATATGTTCTGCAATGCGTTTGGAGAGGTGCTGGATATTCGGGGTCATGCCGGTCATGCCACTGCAATCGCCGAAGCTGCGTGACGACGGAAAGGCCCATGCGATCACCCGAACTACTCGGCGCGCTCAACTCTGTGCAACAGAGCCTGACAAAGCTCAGTGATCTGACCCGTGGTATTCTGAACCGTGTGATACATGTAATGGACCACAGGCTTGCTGAAATGACGTCACTGATTCGCGTATTTTTTGGTTTGTCCGAGGCCAGAATGCAGTCGCCATTCGGGCACGAAGGATTGTTCGGATTTCGCGTGGCTTCACGAAAATGTCACGAAGACCGAGCTGATCCTCAGAAAATTGCCAGCGATAGGTCGTTGGAGATATTTCTGCTTGTGGTTGCCTAAAATTTCATCAAGGCTTTATCCCAGAGCCAAAAGATGTCACGGTTCAACGCAGTGAAAGACAACTTTCGCAACTTCTTTACCGACAGAAACCAAGAAAGCTGCGACGCAGTGTTCCTTGCGAATTGGCAAAACCAAAATCGAAATGAACGAAGTCCCAGCGGGCGTCGGTCTAATCCGGCTGCTGCGTGCGACCCCGATCAAGTGGGGCCGCGCGGCGACGAACATATGGGAGAGAAATCATGAACAGATACATTCGGAACTCAGTGGCGGGGCTTTTGTCGTCGACCATGATCACAGGTGCCGCGTTTGCCGCTGGCACGCATCCTGAAACCGGCGAAGCGCTGGCGGACGATCAAACCTTTACCTACCGCATTCTGGACGAGCACAGCTCGGTCGATCCGCAGGTTGTCGAAGACGTTTCCGGTGCTGAAATTGTACGCGACCTGTTTGAAGGGCTGATGAACCAGGATGAGGATGGCAATCTGGTTCCGGGCGTTGCCACAGGTTACACCGTCGATGACAGCAAGAAAGTCTATACCTTCACACTGCGCGGCGATGCTAAATGGTCGAATGGCGACCCGGTAACCGCCGGAGATTTCGTTTTCGCCTGGAAACGCGCGGTTGATCCGGCACTGTCCTCTCCTTACGCGTGGTTCATGGAACTGATGTCGATCGAAAACGCATCAGCGATCATCGCAGGCGAAAAACCGATTGATGATCTGGGCGTTAAAGCCATCGATGACACAACCCTGGAAGTCACGCTGAGCGCGCCGCTGCCGTATTTCCCGCAGATGACAACGCATTCGACAACCTTCCCGGCACCTCAGAAGGTGATCGCGGAATTTGGCGATGAGTGGACCAAACCCGGAAACATCGTGTCCAATGGCGCGTATGTTCTGACCGAGCACTTGCCACAGGAACGTTCCGTCCGTGAGCGCAACGAGATGTACTGGGACAATGACAACACCATCATCGACAAGGTTGTGGCACTGGTCATCAATGATGAAAACGTAGCCCTGACCCGCTATCTGGCCGGTGAACTGGACCGGACCGAAGTTCCCGCCGGTCAATTCCCGCGTCTGCAGGAAGAGCATCCGGGAGAGGCCATCAGCTTCCCGCGCCTGTGCAACTACTACTACACGTTTAACGTGTCGGACAGCGGCCCTGAAGAATTCAAGGATCCCAAAGTTCGTCAGGCCCTGTCGCTAGCCGTTGACCGGGACATCATCACCAAGAATATCAAGGCCGGTGGCGAGCCGCCCGCGTATACATTCGTGCCAGAAGCAACCGCAGGTTTTACTGTCCCGGTCGTTGAAATGGCATCGATGAGCCAGGCCGAGCGCGATGAGCTGGCCAAGGAACTGCTGGCCGAGGCCGGCTTTGGCGCGGATAACCCTCTGACCTTCTCGATGGTCTACAACACTTCGGAAGCCCACAAGAAAGTTGCCGTCGCGCTGAGCCAGATGTGGAAGCAAAAACTGGGCGCCAATGTTGAACTGGCCAACATGGAATGGAAAGTCTTCTTGGAAGAGCGGGGCAACCAGAACTTTGATCTGGCCCGCGGCGCGTGGTGTGGTGACTATAACGAAGCCTCAACCTTCCTTGACCTGTTGCAGTCGGATTCGGGCTACAACGACGGCAAGTATAACAATGCCCGCGTGGACGAGTTGCTGGCCGAAGCCAAAACTTCGGACGATCCGGCACCGCTGTACACCGAGGTCGAGCGTATTATCGCTCAGGAAACCCCCGTTATCCCGATCTATCACTATGCTGGTGTCTACATGATGGATAGCGATGTCGGAAACTGGCCGGTCAAAAACGTAGAGCAAAACTGGTACTCCAAGAACCTCTACAAAATCGCCGAGTAATCATCTTCTGACCATGACCTGCCCCGAAGTTTTCTTCGGGGCAGCGCCATCTATTGGGGGCATTGAATGCTTGCCTATGTCATTCGGCGGGTCCTGACCGCCATACCGACGATTCTGCTGCTGATCGTCGCCTGTTTCTTCTTGATGCACTATGCGCCCGGTGGGCCCTTTACCTCGGAACGGACATTGCCGCCGCAGGTTCTGGCCAATATCGAGGCGCGGTACGGCCTGGACCAGCCGTTGTGGAAGCAACTCTGGGATTATCTGTACAATATCGTTGTGCATTTCGACTTTGGCCCGTCTTTCAAGTTCAAGGACCGCGATGTGAACGACATCATCGCGCAGGGCTTTCCGATCTCGCTGACCTATGGGTCGCTGTCCTTTCTGGTCGCTACTGTGGTGGGCATCGGACTGGGGATTGCCGCCGCAATCCGGCACAACAGCTGGATCGACTACTTTGCGGTTGGGCTGGGGATTGCAGCGCAGGCGCTGCCCAACTTCATCATGGGTCCGATCCTGATCCTGACATTCACCCTGTGGCTGGGATGGTTGCCCGGCGGCGGGTGGAATGGTGGTCAGTGGCCCTATCTGATCATGCCGGTTATCGCCCTTGCGACATCTTACATGGGATCGATTGCACGGATCACCCGGTCTTCAATGCTGGAGGTTCTGAATTCGAACTTCATCAGAACCGCCCGTGCCAAGGGCCTGCCGACTAGAACCGTGATCTGGCGTCATGCGATGAAGCCGACCTTGCTGCCGGTCGTATCTTATCTGGGACCGGTGTTTGTCTATGTGCTGACCGGATCCGTCTTTGTTGACATCTATTTCTCGACCGGTGGTCTGGGGCAGGCTTATGTCGGCTCGGCCTTATCACGCGACTATGCCGTGCTGCTTGGGGTTACGATCCTCTATGGCGTTCTGACCGTTCTGGTAAACCTGCTGACCGATCTGGCCTATGCCTGGTTCGATCCGAAGATCCGCTACTGAGGGGCTGGATTTGCTAGGAAAATCACAAAAAGCCGCGCATCTGGCCGAAGAAATCACCGATTATACAGCCGTTCAGGGGCGTTCGCTCTGGCAGGATGCGCGAATGCGTTTTGTACGAAACAAAGCGGCAATGGCCAGCGTGTTCATTCTGCTGCTTATCGTGCTGTTCACGATCATAGGACCGTATTTTGCGGTCTGGAGCAATGAAGAGATCGACTGGAATGTCATGGGCGATGTCCGGGGCATGGGAATGCCGTCGATGGAAACGGGTCACTATTTCGGTGTCGATGATTTGGGGCGCGATTTGTACAGCCGCGTCATTCAGGCAACCACGACGTCCCTGCTTGTGGGGTTGATCGGGGCGGCGACCGCTTTGATCGTTGGTACGTGTTACGGCATTACTGCCGGGTATTTTGGCGGGCGGACGGATGGCGCGATGATGCGTTTTGTCGACATCCTTCTGGCTATCCCGACAACTCTGATCATCATTCTTCTGCTGGTTGTTGCCGGGCGGTCCTTCTTCACGCTTTTCATCGCATTGGGTGCGGTTGGTTGGCTGACCATGTCACGTATCGTGCGCGGGCAGACGCTTGCCCTGAAGAACCGTGAATTCATCGAGGCCGCCCGAGCGGCGGGCGTCAGTGAATTTACGATCATGTATCGCCATATCCTGCCCAATCTGTTGGGTGTCGTGATCGTCTATGCCTCGCTTCTGGTGCCCGAGATGATCCTGACCGAAAGCTTCATCTCATTCCTGGGTCTGGGAATTTCCGAACCCTACACGTCGCTGGGGAGGCTGATCGCAGAAGGGGCGGGAACCATGGGCTATGGAACGCTGTGGCAATTGTTGTTCCCGCTGACATTCTATGTCGCCATTATCATCACGATGTTCTTCATCGGCGATGGTCTACGTGACGCTTTGGACCCGAAGGACCGCTGATATGAGTCTGTTTTCCGTAAAGAACCTGAGCGTCCGGTTTGACACCCCCGATGGTGTCGTTGAGGCGGTCAAGGATATCAGTTTTGATATCAATCCGGGCGAATGTCTTGGTATCGTCGGTGAAAGTGGATCCGGCAAAAGCCAGACCTTCATGGCGGCAATGGGTTTGCTGCCCCCTGCCGGACATGCCAGCGGGTCAGCCAAGCTGAACGGTCAGGAGATTTTGAACCTGCCGGTGAACAAGCTGAACCAGATCCGCGGCGACGATGTCGGCATGATCTTTCAGGATCCTCTGACTGCATTAACGCCACATCTGAAGATTGGGCAACAGATGCGTGAAGTGCTGCAGGTCCACGAGGGCCTGAAGGGGTCAGCCGCGCGCGCGCGCTGTCTGGAGTGGTTGGACAGGGTGCGCATTCCCGAAGCGGGCCGCCGCCTGGACCAGTTCCCGCACGAATTATCAGGCGGTATGCGGCAGCGTGTGATGATTGCGATGTCGATGCTGTGCAGTCCCAAACTGCTTATTGCGGACGAGCCGACGACGGCGCTGGATGTTACGGTTCAGGCAGACATCCTTGATCTGATGGTTCATCTGCAAAAGGATGAAGGCACCGCAATTGCACTGATCACGCATGACATGGGCGTCGTTGCGCGCATGTGCGACCGGGTTCAGGTCATGCGGATGGGCGAATTCGTCGAAGACGGTGAAACACGCGCGCTGTTCCGAAATCCGCAACACGAATACACGCGGGCCCTGCTGGAGGCGATGCCCCGGATTGATGCCGGCGACGCGCCGCGCGCTTTGGAAAAGGCCGAAGAACCCCTTCTCAAGGTCGATGACGTCAAAGTTCATTTCCCCATTCACGTCTCTGGCGGGTTGTTCGGGCGCAAGGTTCCGCTGAAGGCTGTCGACGGTGTCAGTTTTGATATTCGCAAGGGCGAAACTCTGGGTGTCGTGGGCGAATCTGGTTGCGGAAAATCGACACTGGCGCGCGCGGTCTTGCAACTGATCGAACCCAGCGCGGGCGGCGTCAGCTGGTTGGGCCATCCGATCGTCGGCTTGAAGCGATCCGAGCTGAACAAATACCGCAAGGACCTGCAGATCGTGTTCCAAGACCCTTTGGCCAGTCTTGATCCACGCATGACGATTTCAGCGTCGATTGCTGAGCCGCTGAAAACCTACCGCCCCGATCTGACGGACCGGGAACGCAAGCAGATGGTTGCCGCGATGATGGAACGGGTTGGTCTTCAGGCCAACATGATCAACCGTTACCCGCACGAGCTGTCCGGAGGTCAGAACCAGCGCGTCGGCATTGCGCGGGCGATGATCAACAAGCCCAGGCTGATTATCTGCGACGAGGCGGTTTCAGCTCTCGACGTTTCCATTCAGGCGCAGATTGTCGAGCTGTTAAAGGAACTTCAGCAGGAATTTGGCCTGTCGATGATCTTCATCAGCCATGACTTGTCGGTTGTGCGTGCGGTATCGAACCGGATCATGGTTCTGTATCTCGGGCGAATTGTGGAAATGGGTGATGGTGAGGTGATCTGCTCGGAACCGATCCACCCTTACACTCAATCGCTGATTTCGGCCGTGCCAATACCGGACCCGGATGTAGAGCGGACGCGGCAGCGCCTCAAACTGCCGGGTGAGCTGCCATCGCCACTTGATCCCAAAGCCGCGTTGCGTTTCTTGCCCAGTCGGCTGGTCAACGGTCACAGTGATTATGTTCCAAAGCTGCAAGAAGTCGCACCAGACCATTTTGTAGCGGAACACGACACACTGGATTCCATCATGGCCAATGGCTGAGAGAAGGGTCTGCTGCAGGTTTTCGGTGCTTGAAGCATGCGCCGAAAACCTGCGCAGGGACTGTACGAAGAAACCGTAGCGTGTGGTGGGGCTTAACGCTCGGGAATGAAAGACAATCCTGACACAAGCTGTCGCAGGCCAAGAGCTGCTCCGGCAAAGATCGCCGCAAAGGTTATGGGCGCGCTATAGGCCAACAGAGAAAAAGCGGAGATGCCTTGTCCGACACTGCATCCAACCGCAATTATTGCTCCGGGCCCCATTATTGCCGCCCCCAGCATCTGCCGCTTAAGCTCGCGTGGATCTTCGCAGGCTTCCCAGCGGAAATGACCTTTTGACCATGACCCGAGGAAAGCACCAATCAGAACCCCTGAAACCGAACCGACCGCAAACGAGAGCGTGTTGCCTGAGGCGGTCATGAGATAGAACACGGTATCACCCAAAGGTGCGGCAAACGTGTGTGTTTGCAAAGTCTCACCTTCAAACCCGTGTGTGGCCACCCAATTGGTGCCAAGCCAGCCTGAAACGACTGCCAATCCGACCGCCGCACCCCATAAAACCTGCGCAGGTGATTTGCGAAACCGATCATTTGTCAGGGCAAATACTACTATGGCAGAGCCGACAAGCGTTCCTGTAACCCATGCCGGTATCGACGTCAGCCGTTCGGCAAGGAAGCTGACGCTTTGTGGATTACCGAGATCCATGGCTTCGGGAAAAAGCCAGATCCTGACATAGGCCAGAGGGCCGGACATGACCACATACGCGGAAAGGCCCACGATCAGGACAATGACGAATGACCGAAGGTCGCCGCCGCCAAGGCGTGCAAGCGCGCCATAGCCGCAGTTTCCGCTGATGGCCATGCCATATCCGAACATCAATCCGCCAATGACCGATCCGATCGGATTCCGTGTCTGCGCAATGTAGGTCGTACTGAGCGGGTCAATCCCACCCAACGCCATTCCCAAATGGCTGCCGACAATCGCAACACCAATCGCAACGGCCCACATACGCAGGCGCCGGTCGTCATTTGCATAAAGATAATCTTCAATCGCACCCAAGGTGCAGAACCGCCCAATGCGCGCGGCAAGACCAAGTACAATGCCGCCAACCAGACCGATCAGCGCAACTGTATTGGCGTCTCCCAGAAGTTCGAACATGGCCAGTCTCCTCCCAAAGCTGGCGGTGTTTCTCGCGGGCTTCTATTTGTCCCGACAGAAAAGATTGTAGACGACTTCCAGAATCTGAGTCGACCGGTCGTCCGCCAATCTGTAGTAGATCGTTTTGCCTTCGCGTCGTGTCTTGACCAGCCCTTCAAAGCGCAAGCGGGACAATTGTTGGGAAACGGCAGCCTGTCTGGCCGACAACATTTCCTCCATCTGCGTGACGGATTTTTCCCCTGATGACAAATAGCACAGAATCATCAGCCGCCCCTCATGGCTGATCGCCTTGAGGAAATTGGACGCCGTCTGGGCGTTATCCATCATCCTGTCCAAGTCCTCGTTGCACATGTCCTTGGTGAACACGGGCAGTTTCGACGGTTTGTCCAACAAGATCATCTCGCTTTCGTGGCTTCACGTATTCAAAACAGTATATGTAAATCCCGAGGATTTAACCAGAGCTCTCGATCTTAACTCCGGCGTCACGTAGTAAAACACCCAATAGCCCCCAGAAAAAGTCTTCGCCAGGATAACCCTCGATCCGGCCGATTTCGTGACCGTCCTCCAGCAATACAAAGGTCGGCGTATAAAAAAGCGGCCGATCCAGGGTAATCCCTTCGGGCGTGTTTGCGTGGATGTCCGTTCGTTGCAGTGGGGCAGCTTTTCCTTCCGCTGTCAGCGGGTAGATCTCGGAAATTTCGGCGTCCCAGCGGGCGCACCACATGCACCCGTCTTCTTCGGCCATCAGCAACACCATTTCGGCCCGCGACGCAGCAGGCCAGATCAGCAATGTGATGACGAGCAATGTATGTATTACGTGACGCATCAAAAGCTCCGATTGACCTGGGTGGTACATCTTTATTATTTTGAATGTGTGAATAGTAACCTGTCTGGACGGATTTGACCATGCTCGACATCACGTTTGCAGGGGCTCTGATCGCGGGGCTTTTGTCGTTCCTGTCCCCCTGCATTCTGCCCATTGTCCCTTTCTACCTCAGCTATCTTGCAGGCGTCGGGATGGAGCAGATTTCGGCCGGTTCGACGATCACCCCGGATGTTCGCCGCCGGGCGACCCTGTCAGCGATTGCTTTTGCTGCAGGGATCATCACGGTCTTCATGGCGCTTGGGGCCACGGCGTCGATCTTTGGTCAGCTGGTTCGCGCGTATTTCGACATTCTGCGATGGATCGCTGCGCTCATCATCATCGCGATGGGCCTGCATTTTCTGGGTCTTTTCCGCATCGGGTTCCTGTATCGACAGTTTCGTGCAGATATCGGCGAGACGACAAATGTAAGCGTGATCGGGGCATATGTTTTGGGGTTGGCTTTTGCCTTTGGCTGGACGCCTTGCGTCGGGCCGGTCCTGGCGGCGATCCTGTTCACAGCGGCCGGAACCGAGACCGCCTGGCGTGGTGCCGTGCTTTTGTTCGTCTATGGGGTTGGCATGACAGCGCCGTTTGTTCTGGCAGCCTTTCTGGTTCGGCCCTTCATGCAATGGATGGCACGTTTCCGGAAACATCTGGGAATGATTGAAAAGGCGATGGGTGTCTTACTGATTCTTTTTGGCATCCTGATCGCGACCAATTCCATAAATCTAATCGCACAATGGATGCTGGATCACATGCCTTGGCTGGCGGCCATTGGCTAATTCGGGAGAACACCATGAAACGGATAGTATTGTTCTTGATTGCAGGGCTGTTTGCTGGGGCGGTTTCCGCGGCTGAACTGGGGGATGACGGTCTGCATAAAACGCCGTGGATGCGGGACACGTTCAAAGACCTTCGTGAAGACCTTGAAGAGGCGACGGGGGAAGGCAAGCGGCTGGTTCTGTTCATTGAACAACAGGGCTGCATCTACTGCAAAAAGATGCATGAAGAGGTTTTCCCCCAACCCGACCTGTCTGCGTATATCGAGGAAAACTTCTTTGTCGTTCAGCTGGACTTACACGGAAGTACGATGGCCATCGATTTTGACGGAGAAGAAGCCGAGCAAAGATCACTGATGCGCAAATGGGGGATTCTGTTCACCCCTACTTTGGTTTTCTTGCCGGAGGACGTGTCAGAGGATGTCACAGCAATCGAAGCGGCCGTTGCGGTCATGCCCGGGGCGTTCTCGAAGGGAACGACCCTCGATCTTTTTACCTGGGTCAATGAAAAACGGTACGAGCTTGATAATGGAGAAGATTTTCAACGGTATCATGCGCGCCGCATTCAAGAACGAAACAATGTTTCGCAAGATTGACGCGGTGTAGTATAAATAAAAAAATTCATTAAGATGAATTTATTGTTGCGATGAACCCTGCCCGTCGACTACGGTACACAGAGGCTTTGGGTCGCAATGCGCCATCGGCGCGGTAGCAAATGGGAGGGATCATGAAGCTGAGACACTTGACTTTGGCTTGTATCATAACAGGCAGTGCCGCCATCGCGGCAGAAACAGGACCAAAAGAGGTACAGTTCGACGATTATGGCGCGGTGGAGGCTTCATTGACCGGCGTCGCTGGCGATGCGGCAAACGGTGCGGTCATCGTGGGCGAGAAATCCAAGGGCAACTGTGTGGCCTGCCATCAGGTCACGGCTTTGGCGGATATTCCGTTCCATGGCGAAGTCGGTCCGCTGCTGGATGGGGCCGGGGACCGGTGGTCCGAGGCGGAGCTTCGAGGACTGGTCGCAAATGCCAAGATGACGTTTGACGGAACGGTCATGCCGGCTTTCTACAAGGATGACGGCTATATCCGCCCGGGCGACGCCTATACGGGCAAAGCTCCGTCAGGGCCTTTGACGTCAATCCTGACTGCACAGGAAATCGAGGACGTCGTCGCGTTCCTCGCAACCCTAAAAGAACAATAATCACGCTTTCAGGCGTGAATTCGTGAGGATCCAAAGGAGATTGAAAATGGAATTTTCTCGTCGCGAGACTCTGGCTCTTGGTCTGGGCGCTGCGGTCCTGACCCTGATGCCGTTCCGCGCAAATGCGGCTGCGGAAGACGCGATAGCCGCGTTTACGGGCGGCGCAGATATGGCTGACGGCGGTGTGACACTGACGGCGCCGGAAATTGCCGAGAACGGAAACACCGTTCCGATCGAAGTCAGCGCGCCGGGTGCGGCTGCGATCCTGATCATAGCGGCCGGAAACCCCGAGCCTGGCGTTGCCACGTTCAACTTTGGCCCGCTGGCTGCTGCGCAGGCGGCTTCGACCCGCATTCGTCTTGCAGGAACGCAAGATGTGATTGCTGTGGCCAAAATGGCTGATGGCAGCTTTGCCAAGGCCTCGGCAACCGTAAAAGTGACAATTGGCGGCTGCGGCGGCTGATCGCCACGCGCCCTGAAGAACAGGAGAACAACCAATGGCATCCGGTGTAAAACCCCGCGTCAAGGTTCCAAAAACAGCCGCTGCTGGCGAAGCAATCACGATCAAAACGCTGATCAGCCACAATATGGAAAGTGGCCAGCGTAAGGATAAGGAAGGCAACGTCATTCCGCGCTCGATCATCAATCGGTTCACCTGCGAGTTTAACGGAGAGCTGGTGATAGACGTGACGATGGAGCCGGCGATTTCGACAAACCCGTACTTTCAGTTCGATGCAACCGTGCCTGAAGCCGGGGAATTCGTTTTCACGTGGTATGACGATGACGGGTCCGTTTACGACACAAAAAAACCGATCGAGATCGCCTGACGGCTCGACCGTAACGGCAGATCAGCGCCGGAGGTTAAAACCTGCGCTGGTCACCCAAGGGAGGAACGCAATGAATAAAAAAGCACTCACGGCGATCGCGGCAGTTCTGGCTTTCCCGGTTTCAGTGGCAGCTGGACCTGACGAAGACAAGCTGGTGATCAACGAAGAACTGGAAATGGTTTCGGTGACCGAGGCCCCGGCCCATGTCGAGAACTTCGATACGATCTACTCGGGGTGGCATTTCAGGACCGATGAAACGCAGGCGTTGCAGATCGACGATTTCGACAACCCGGCTATGATTTTTGTCGACCAGGCCGCTGATCTTTATGAGGCTGTCGATGGCGCGGCTGGCAAAAGTTGCTCTTCGTGCCACGATGATGTGGAAAGCTTCAAAGGGCTGCAGGCGTCCATGCCGAAGGTCGATGCGGATACCGGCAAGCTGGTTGTGATGGAAGATCTGATCAACAAGTGCCGTACGGAACGCATGGAAGCAGATGCGTGGAAATGGTCTGGTGCCAATATGCAGGGCATGGTCGCGCTGATTGCCTTTCAGTCACGAGGGCTGCCCATGAATGTCGCCATTGATGGCGATGCTGCCCCATATTGGGAGCAGGGCAAGGAAATGTACTACACCCGATATGGTCAGCTGGAGCTGAGCTGCGCCAACTGTCACGAAGACAACTGGGGCAACATGATCCGGGCCGACCATCTGAGCCAGGGGATGGTCAACGGTTTCCCGACTTATCGTCTGAAACAGGCCAAGCTGATCTCGCGCCACAACCGTTTCCGCGGCTGTATTCGTGATACACGCGCTGAAACATTTGCTGAAGGTTCGGACGAATTCCGGGCACTGGAGCTTTATGTAGCATCGCGCGGCAACGGGCTTTCGGTCGAAACGCCGGCCGTGCGTCAGTAACAAATAACCCGCGCCGGGATTTCCGGGCGCGGGTTTTTCATTTCTACTACATTCACACATTTATATGTGAAACAGGAAAGCCGACAAATGATATCGCGACGTGATTTTCTACAGGTCTCCATGGCGGCCTCAGCGCTGTACGGGGCATCCGGTTTCGGGAACTGGGCAAGGCTGGCGGCCCAGCAAAGCCTGACCCAGGACCAGTTGCTGGAATTTGAGACCTTTGGAAATATCAGCCTGATTCATATCACGGATATCCACGCGCAGCTCAAACCGATCTACTTCCGCGAGCCCGAGGTCAATCTGGGCATCGGAGACGCGCGCGGGCAAATGCCGCATGTGACGGGGGCCGCGTTTCGCAAGGCTTACGGGATCGAAGATGGCAGCCCGTCCGCCTATGCGCTGACCTACAATGACTTTGCTGCATTGGCGAAGACCTATGGCCGCGTCGGAGGGCTTGACCGGGTTTCGACCGTTATCAACGCCATCCGTGCCGACCGGCCAGATGCGCTGTTGCTGGATGGGGGCGACACCTGGCATGGCTCGTATACCTGCTATCAGACGGCGGGTCAGGACATGGTCAACGTGATGAATGCACTCAAGCCCGATGCGATGACATTCCATTGGGAGTTCACGTTGGGCAGCGAGCGGGTCAACGAGATCGTTGAAGGTTTGCCTTTTGCGGCGTTGGGTCAGAATATCTTTGACGCGGAATGGGATGAACCTGCGGAGCTTTTCAAGCCCTACAAGTTCTTCGAACGCGGCGGGGCCAAGGTTGCCGTCATCGGACAGGCTTTCCCGTATATGCCAATTGCCAACCCCAGTTGGATGTTCCCGGAATACTCGTTCGGGATCCGGGATGAGAACATGCAGGCCATGGTGGACGAGGTGCGCGACGCAGGTGCCGATGTTGTCGTCGTCCTCAGCCATAACGGCTTTGACGTGGACAAAAAGATGGCGAGCCGCGTTCAGGGGATTGATGTAATCCTGAGCGGTCACACCCATGACGCTTTGCCTGAACCGGTTCTAGTCGAAAAGACGCATATCATCGCGTCTGGCTCGAACGGCAAATTCGTCAGCCGCGTTGATCTGGACGTGCGGGATGGCCAGATGATGGGGCTGAAGCACAAGCTGATCCCGATCTTTTCAGACGTCATCGCGCCTGATCCGGCAATCACGGCCCTGATCAACGAACAGCGCGCACCATATGATACGGCACTAAGCGAAGTGATCGGCAAGACGGACTCGCTGCTGTATCGGCGCGGAAACTTCAATGGCACGTGGGACGATCTGATCTGCGATGCACTGATCAGCGAGCGCGAGGCGGATATTTCCATGTCGCCGGGTGTGCGCTGGGGTCCGTCGATCCTGCCCGGTCAGGAGATCACGCGTGAGGATATCTGGAATGTCACTTCGATGTCCTATCCGAATGCGTATCGTACGGAAATGACGGGTGAATTCATTCACGTGATCCTCGAGGATGTTGGCGACAACCTGTTCAACCCCGATCCCTATTACCAGCAGGGTGGCGACATGGTGCGTGTCGGCGGCCTTGGATATCGTATCGATGTCACCAAACCGCAAGGGCAGCGGATCAGCGACATGACCCTGCTCAAGACAGGTGAGGCGATTGATCCGGCGAAATCCTATGTTGTGGCCGGTTGGGCCAGCGTCAACGAGGGCACCGAAGGCCCGCCCATCTGGGATGTCGTCGAAAACCACATTCGCAGTCAAGGCACCGTAACCGTCGAGCCGAATACCTCTGTCGAGGTGATCGGAGCCTGACAGCGCGAACCGAATGTCAAACATTGAATACAAGATTTGCTGATCGAAAGACGGAGGCAAACAAAATGAGCGAGAACCCAAGGGCAAAAGCCCCATCGCGTCGCCAGTTTCTAAGCGGTGCCGCCGCGGTTGGCGTAGGTGCGGTCGGCGCCACAGCGGCGCGCGCCGCAGGCCCTGACCCGCTGATCACTCAGGTTCAGGAATGGGCACAGGCAACGGGCGAAGGCGTGGATGCAACCCCCTACGGCCTGCCAATCCAATTCGAGAGTGATGTCGTGCGGCGCAACGTCGAGTGGTTGACCGCAGACACGATCAGTTCGATCAATTTCACGCCGATCCACGCGCTGGACGGCACGATCACTCCGCAGGGATGCGCGTTCGAGCGGCACCATTCGGGTGCCATCGAGCTGAGCAAGGCGGATTACCGTCTGATGATCAACGGACTGGTCGAAACTCCGCTGATCTTCACATATGAAGATCTGGAACGTTTCCCGCGTGAAAACCGTATCTATTTCTGCGAATGCGCTGCCAATACCGGTATGGAATGGGCTGGTGCGCAGCTCAACGGCGCACAGTTCACGCACGGAATGATCCACAACATGGAATATTCCGGTGTTCCGCTGCGCACCCTGCTGGAAGAGGCGGGGGTAAAGACCGAAGGCAAATGGGTTTACGTCGAAGGCGCGGATGCATCCTCGAATGGTCGCTCGATCCCGCTGGAAAAGGCGATGGACGACGTACTTGTAGCATTCAAAGCCAATGGTGAGGCTTTGCGCAAAGAACACGGTTATCCCGTTCGTCTTGTCGTTCCCGGCTGGGAAGGCAACATGTGGGTCAAGTGGCTGCGCCGGGTCGAGGTCACCGAGATGGCTATCGAAAGCCGCGAAGAGACATCCAAGTATACGGATACTCTCGAAGACGGAACATCACGCAAGTGGACGTGGGTCATGGACGCCAAATCGGTCGTCACGTCGCCCAGCCCGCAAGCGCCGATCACGCATGGGCCGGGGCCGTTGGTGATCACCGGGTTGGCCTGGTCCGGGCGGGGCTCAATTACCGGCGTCGACGTGTCGGTGGATGGTGGCAAGAACTGGGTTCCGGCACGTCTGGCGGCCCCCGGGACAGACAAGGCGCTGACCCGGTTTTATCTGGACTATAACTGGGACGGTTCAGAGATGTTGTTACAGGCCCGCGCGAAGGATTCGACCGGTTACGTCCAACCCAGCAAAGCTCAGCTGCGGGACGTGCGGGGCGAGAACTCAATCTACCACAACAATTGTATCCAGACCTGGTGGATCAAGGAAAACGGAGAGGCGGAAAATGTCGAAGTATCGTAAGCTATTGGCCGCCTCGGCCCTTGGGTTATGCGTGGCGGTTCCAGCCCATGCAGACAAGCTTGGACTTGGGCGCCCTGCGTTGCCCGAAGAAATCGCGGCGTGGGACCACGACATTGCACCTGACGGAACCGGATTGCCCGAAGGTTCCGGCGACGTGTTCACCGGCGAAGAGGTCTTTGCCGAACGGTGCGCGATCTGTCATGGCGATTTTGCTGAAGGTGTGGACAACTGGCCGAAACTGGCGGGCGGCGAGGGCACGCTTGCAGATAAAGACCCGCTGAAAACAGTGGGCTCTTACTGGCCGCACCTTTCGACGGTATGGGACTATGTGAACCGTTCGATGCCGTTTGGAGACGCACAAACGCTGGAGCCTGACGACGTTTACGCGATTGTCGCCTATATACTGTATTCCAATGACATCGTTGATGATGAGTTCACGCTGTCGGACGAAAATTTCCTTGAAGTGGAAATGCCGAATGCCGGGGGTTTCATCGTGGATGACCGCGAAACGGCCGAGGCGCATTTCTGGACGGATGAGCCATGCATGACGGATTGCAAAGAAGGCGTGGAAATCACCAAGCGCGCCGCCGTTCTGGATGTAACGCCTGACGAAGCCGGGGCTGACAGTCCGGACCAGGCGGCTGTTTCCGAAGAAGCATCCGTCGAAGTCGATGAACCTGCTGAGGACATAGCGGCACTTGATCCCGAGATGATCGAAAGTGGCGAAAAAGTTTTCAAGAAGTGCAAGTCCTGCCATCAGGTCGGGGACGGCGCCAAGCATCGCACCGGTCCGGCACTGAACGGTGTTGCCGGTGCCAATGCGGCTGGTGCCGAAGGCTTTAAGTACTCTCAGGCGATGAAAGCTGCTGCCGAGGATGGGTTGGTTTGGACAGATGAAGAAATGGCTGCATTTCTGGCCAAGCCCAAAGCCTATATGAAGGGGACACGTATGTCCTTTGCCGGCCTCAAGAAACAGGATGATATCGACGCTGTCATTGTTTACCTGAAGTCGTTCGGCAGCTGATCATGCGGCGGCGGTGGGCAACAGGTGTCATGTTTGCTGCGAGTATCTTGGCAACCGCTG
Source organism: Ruegeria sp. SATB027 (assembly GCF_059613825.1). Taxonomy (NCBI): domain Bacteria; kingdom Pseudomonadati; phylum Pseudomonadota; class Alphaproteobacteria; order Rhodobacterales; family Roseobacteraceae; genus Ruegeria; species Ruegeria sp. SATB027. The sequence continues at coordinate 7,430 of NZ_JBXWTH010000067.1, read as the reverse complement.
CCGCCGCGACTGAGGACCTTGGCGATGCAGCAGCTGGCAAACTTGTGTTTGCCCAATGCGAAGGATGTCATCAGGTCGGCGCGGGCGCTGAAAACAGGATCGGTCCGCATCTGAATGGTATTTTTGGCCGCCGGGCTGCCGGGCTTGCGGAGTTCACCTATTCCAAAAGCCTGATCCGTGCGGGTACTTCGGGGCTGGAATGGCATGCCGACACATTGTCGGCTTACATTGAAAACCCCCGTGCCTTCGCATCCGGCACCAGAATGAGCTTTCGTGGGCTCGAGAACCCGGAAGATCGGGCCAATGTAATTGCCTATTTGCGTGTGTTTTCCGACAACCCGCAAGACATCCCCGAAGCCGACCCAACGGCAAAGGGAACGGACCATTCCGTCAACCCCGAAATCCTCGCGATACAGGGCGATCCCGAATATGGCGAATACCTGAGCAGCGAATGCACGACGTGCCACCAGATAGAGGGTGGCGATGATGGGATTCCTTCGATCGTTTACTGGCCCGACCAGGATTTTGTTGTCGCCATGCACGCCTACAAGGACAAACAGCGGCCGCATCCCGTCATGCAGTTGATCGCGGGCCGCCTGAGCAGTGATGAGATCGCGGCATTGGCCGCTTACTTCAACAACCCACAGTGACAATGCCTAAGGGGAGGAAACGCGATGACACTCAACAGACGGACATTTCTGGGAACCGCAGGGGTACTTGCTGCCGGGCTGTCGGCCCCGATGGTGCTGGCGCAGGGCAAGCCCCGTGTCGTGGTGGTCGGGGGCGGGGCAGGCGGCGCAACCGCGGCGCGCTATATCGCCAAAGACAGCAAGGGTGAGATTGATGTCATTCTGATCGAGCCGTCCAAAACATATTACACCTGTTTTTTCTCGAACCTGTATCTGGGCGGGTTTCAAGAGCTTTCGGACATTGCGCACAGCTATGGCACGCTTGCTGCAAAATACGGCATCAACGTTGTTCACGATTGGGCCGTGGGCGTCGACCGCGACGCCAAAACTGTCTCATTGGCGGGTGGCGGATCTATTCCTTATGACAAATTGATCCTGAGCCCGGGTATCGACTTTGTCGATGGCGCGGTCGAGGGGTGGGATGTAACTGCACAGAACAAGATGCCGCATGCGTATAAAGCGGGCTCTCAAACCGAGCTGTTGAAGGCGCAGGTTATGGCGATGCCCGAGGGTGGAACCTTTGCGATGGTCGCACCGCCGAACCCGTACCGTTGCCCGCCCGGACCTTATGAGCGGGTTTCGATGGTTGCGCATGTGCTGAAGGCGAACAATCCGACAGCGAAAATCATCATTGCTGATCCGAAGGCCAAATTCTCCAAGATGTCTTTGTTCCAGGAAGGTTGGGCCGACCATTACGAAGGCATGATCGACTGGATCGGAGAGGATTTTGGCGGCGGCAATGTCTCGGTCAATCCGGATGCCATGACGGTGACCATCGACGGTGAAGAAACCAAGATCGACGTCTGCAACGTGATCCCGGCCATGAAAGCCGGGCGCATTGCGGAAATGGCCGGTGTAACCGATGGCAACTGGGCACCGGTGAACGCGGTGGACATGTCATCGAAAGCTGACCCTGACATCTATGTTCTTGGTGATGCCAGCCAGCAAGGCGACATGCCGAAATCCGGTTTTTCGGCCAACAGCCAGGCGAAAGTCTGTGCCAATGCGGTTCGTGGCGCATTGACCGGATCAAAGATCTTCCCGGCCAAGTTCTCGAACACGTGCTGGTCGCTCATTGATACGGATGACGGGGTCAAGGTCGGTGCTACTTATGAAGCGACGCCTGAAAAAATTGCCAAGGTGGACGGCTTTATCAGCCAGACCGGCGAAGATTCCGACCTGAGAAAAGCAACCTACCAAGAGTCGCTGGGTTGGTATGCCGGCATCACATCGGACATGTTCGGCTAAGAAACGCCAGGGCTTTGACCGGTGTCAAAGCCTTGGCGGTGAAATCTGAAGAAATGTGGTTCAGGAGGAGGAACATCATCATGAAACACTTTATCGCATCAGCCGCGCTTTCAGTTGTATTGGCAAACCCGGTTATTGCTGAGGAGGTCATTGCCGTTCCCTTTGATGGGAGCTTTGATGATGCAACCTTTGCCGTTGAATCAGCAATTGTTGGGCAGGGGCTGGTTATCGATTATGTGAGCCATGTTGGTGAGATGCTGAATCGGACGGGGGCGGATGTCGGCAGCGACAAGCAAATCTTCACAGCCGCTGAGATATTTATCTTTTGTTCCGCAAAGCTCTCGCGCGAGATGATGGAGGCCGACCCGATGAATATCGGCTATTGCCCCTACGGAATATTCGTGGCCGAGGACGAAGGCGGTGTCAAAGTGGGCTACCGAAGCTATCCTGACGGACCGATGGAGAAAGTCGAAGCCCTGTTGGCCGGTATCGTAGAAGAAGCCGTTGGAAACTGACATGGACTACCAACAGTATTTTCGTGACCAGTTGAGGCAATTGCAGGACGAAGGAAATTACCGGGTCTTCGCCGAGCTTGAGCGTCATTGCGGAGCATTTCCAACTGCACACAACCATGCAGAAAACGGACCTGAGAAAGTCACTGTCTGGTGCTCGAACGACTATCTGGGAATGGGTCAGCATCCAAAGGTTCTGGCAGCCATGCACCGGGCGATTGATAGCTGCGGCGCAGGGGCTGGCGGGACCCGGAATATTTCGGGGACCACGCATGAGCATGTTCTGCTTGAGCGCGAGCTTGCAGATCTGCATGGCAAGGAAGCAGCGCTGCTATTCACGTCCGGGTATGTTTCAAATTGGGCTGCTTTGGGAACTCTGGCCTCTCGAATTCCCGGTATCACGGTTCTGTCCGACGAATTGAACCACGCGTCGATGATCGAGGGTATCCGCCACAGTCGTTGCGCAAAGCGGGTCTGGAAGCATAATGATTTGAAGGACCTTGAACGACATCTCATGGACCTGCCGTTCAACGCGCCAAAACTGATCGCGTTTGAAAGTGTGTACTCGATGGATGGCGATATCGCACCGATTGCCGAAATCTGCGATCTGGCGGATCGGTACGGCGCGATGACCTATCTGGACGAGGTTCATGCAGTAGGGCTGTATGGGCCGCGTGGTGGTGGCATCGCCGAACGCGAAGGGTTGATGGATCGCCTGACGGTCATCGAAGGCACGTTGGGCAAAGCGTTCGGCGTGGTTGGTGGATACATCGCGGCGTCAAAGGAACTTGTCGACTTTGTCCGTTCTTTTGCCAGCGGATTTATCTTTACCACCGCATTGCCCCCGGCCGTCGCCGCTGGTGCCGCAGCGTCCGTACGGCACCTCAAGCAAAGCAATGCGGAACGGTGTCTGCATCAACAACGCGTATGCGAGGTTCGAGGCAGGCTGGACGCTTTAGGCATACCGCACACACCCAACCCAAGCCACATAATCCCGGTCATGGTTGGCGATCCGGTTAAGTGCCGCTTTATCTCAGATGTCTTGATGCGCGACTATGGGATTTATATCCAGCCGATAAACTATCCCACTGTCCCGAAAGGCACCGAACGTCTTCGGATTACGCCTTCACCTGTACATTCGTCAGAAGATGTAACCCTGTTGGTCGAGGCATTGGTTGCGTTGTGGACACAGTGCCAGCTTGCGCGCAAACCGATGGCCGCACAGTGAGAACTTGACGGAAGGCAAAGACGGACACGTAAAGAGGTGAGAGTTTTTGTCTATGGAACGCCTCATCGATCTGCTGGGAGATTCGGGCACATTGGCCGTTGCCGGTTTGCTTGTTGGCATCCTGTTCGGAGTCACCGCTCAGAAATCTCATTTCTGCTTGCGGGCATCCACTGTTGAAGTCGCCGAGGGCGAGCTTGGGCCACGTCTGGCCGTCTGGCTGATCGCATTCACGTCGGCGCTGATGCTGGTACAGGGGTTCGTCTCGATTGAATGGCTGGATTTGTCCGGGGCGCGTTCAATTGCGTCAACAGGCAGCCTGAGTGGGGCGGTGATCGGCGGTCTGATGTTTGGCGCCGGAATGATTTTGGCGCGCGGATGCGCGTCGCGCCTGTTGGTGTTGGCCTCATGCGGCAATCTGCGGGCAATGGTGACGGGGCTGGTTCTGACGTTGGTCGCGCAAGCGGCTTACACAGGTGTGCTCAGCCCCGCGCGCGAGGCGCTGTCCGGTCTTTGGACGATCACAGGTGGCAATGCGCGCGACCTTTCGGCACTACTTGGGTTTTCGCCCATCGCATACACAGTCTTTGCCGCAGGGACCTTTGTTCTGGCCGTCGTGTTTGCAGCGCGCCAGCAGGTGACAGTGACAAAGATTGTCACGGCCGCCGGAGTTGGTGTCGCAGTGGCGCTTGGCTGGTTGATGACATTTGCGATTGCACAAGCCTCCTTCGAAGTCGTGCCGGTGTCTTCGGTCACGTTCACCGGCCCGGCAACGGACACATTGATGGCGCTGGTGGCCGAACGGAACATTGCGCTGTCCTTTGGCATTGGTCTGGTTCCGGGCGTTGCAATTGGCGCCGCTGTTTCTGCAGTTCTGTCCGGCGAGTGGAAGATCGAACAGTTCGGCCCGGATACTCCGATGGAGCGTTACCTTGTCGGGGCCGTCTTGATGGGATTTGGTGCGATGTTGGCAGGTGGCTGCGCCGTTGGTGCCGGATTGTCCGGGGGATCGGCCTTGTCGCTGACTGCGTGGCTTGCCGTCTTCTCGATGTGGGTCGGGGCCGTCGCCACCCATCGGATGATGATGCGAATGCCCGTTCTTCGGCGGTCCTGACTTATTCGAATTCCATCTGTTCGTAGACCCGACCCGCGTTTTTCGTGGCCAATTCTTCGAACGTGTCCAAATGGGCATAAGGGCTTTGGTCGACGTAATAGGCCTCGGCCAGATCCCCGCCTGCATCCATATGTTCCTGGATCTTTGCGCGCAGGTAGACAAGATAGTCGCGTGTATACCGGCGCACCTGGTCCATGTTCGTAGGATGACCGTGCCCGGGGATCACATATGTGGCTTCCAGTGCCTCGAACTCATTGTCCCAGGTCTCAAGCCAATCTGCGGTGTAGGTGTCCTGAAAGATTGGCAGCATACGTCCGTGAAATGCCATGTCACCGGCGATGACAAGGCTTTGGTTGGGCAGCCAGATCGAAATGTCACCAGGACTGTGCGCAGGTCCAAGATGTTTGGCTTCGATACGAAAATCGCCGAATTCGACGACGTATTCATCGTCAAACGTTTCTGTCGGACCGGCTAAAAACGTTCCTTCTGCCTTGTCCTTGTTATATGCCTGCATGCCTTCAAGGATTTGTGGCCCATATTCTTCGAATTCAGCCGCCGCATCTGAATGAGCGACGATGGGCACCCCAAGTTCCGACCAGTAGGCGTTCCCTAGCATGGCGTGCCCCTGACCGTTTTCGTTGAAGACAAGCTTCACGGGCTGATCCGTGAGCGCTTGAATCTCCTTATGAAGCGCTTCGGCAAGTACATAGGCCGCGCCACCGTTGATGACGACAACACCCTCTCCGGTCACGATGAAGCTGAGGTTGTTGTTGTGGCCCGAATTCTCATAGGTCGGGGGTGCGGTTGCACCGATGGCGGAAAAGACGCCGGGAATAAATTCGACAGGTTTCGAGTAAAGAACGCTCTGCGGGTACTGGTCTGCAATATCCTCACTGGCCCAGGTTTGCGTGGCCAGGGTACAGGCAATCAACAAAGCGCGCATCATGCAGGCTCTCCAATAAATCGATAGGTCGAACCGGCCTTTTCGACACGGCCAATTCCGCCATTTGGCAAATGAAATCCAATAATCTTCATTTGGGCATGAGAAATCTGATCCAGCAGCGATTTCCGGGCACTTGCCGCGGCGTGAGGGTCCTGATCCGTACCGCTCAGCCAGTCTGGACGCTCGAACGCGACGTGTGGATTGCCGAGCGCATCGCCCACGACCATCACCGCGTCACCGCCTTTGCGAATTTCGAAGGCCATGTGTCCGGGCGTGTGCCCGAAACTAGCGCGTGCTGCGATACCGGGAAGGATTTCCTGCCCATCATCAAAGAATGCAACCATGTCTTCGATGGCTTCTATGCGCCGCTTTGCGCCCACCGCGAATGCCGTGCGGTCGGCTCCTATCGTGTCAACGGTTGCAGGGTTCCACCAATAATCCCATTCCTTGCGGCCAAAATGATATCTGGCGTTGGGAAAGAGAGGATCTCCGAAGTCGTCGAGGACACCCCAGATGTGATCCGGATGAGCATGGGTGAAAACTACTTGCGTGACCTCATCCGGAGACAACCCGGCGGCGTCCAGAGTTTCCGGAAGTTTGCCAGCGGTTTGCATGAAGTCTGGCCCGGCCCCGACGTCGAACAGTATGGTATTCTGGTCATCGCGATAGAGCACAATGTTGCACTCGGGCTCGTAGCTGGTCAGATCTGCCTGATAGCGGTTCAGAAGTTCTGTCAGCTCTGCCTCGGGCATTGCCCCAAAGACCATTTCGGGCGGCAATGACAGATACCCATCTGACAAAGTTGATATCCTTGCCGATTGGCCAAGTGTCATTTCCGCAATCGCAAAGTTGGGTCGCAGGCAGAGCGCCGCCAGACATGCGCCTTGGGACAGGAAGGTCCGCCGGGAGAAATTTGGGTCTCTGCTCATACAAAATCAATAAGATGAATGTTTGTATTTGTAAATGATGAATGGCACGGGCGGCACATTCTCTCTGGGGCTTTTCACCACTTGCGTTGGAACGTTCGCAGCAAGGTGTCGCATATCTGGCCCTTCCCAAAGTACCTTTGACACGTCTTGGCGAAACAGATTTAGAAACGACTACCTGGAGCGGCGGTGAAAACCTGAGCATCGCGGCGCAGGACGTCTTGTTGCGGGTGCAGGGCACCCGCCACGACTTGCCGGAGATTTCAACGCCAAATGACCCACCAATTTACTTTAGTTGTGACGTCACCCAGCCAGTGCATGCGGCAGGTGTTCAACCAGTGCCCGTTGCACGACCGCAAATCTTGGCGTGTGTGCGATTTCCTCTAGCGTTGCGACCCAAAGTGGAACCTCGATTCGGGGATCAATGTCGTTCAACCTATGAAGCCGGGGATCAGCGTCGCCTATAAACGCAGGTAAAAAAGCTCTCCCCACACCGGATGCAACCATCTGCTGAAGCACCAGAAAACTGTCTGCTCCGTTTGTCATGTCATCAGCGCGAACATGTTCAGCCAACCATTTGGCCGGGAGTGAACGGCTGAGGGCCCCATCAAGCCGCATCCATTTTTGGTCATGGGTACCGTCACTATAAACCCCAAAGTGCAAAGTTCCTGCGCGCTCTCCAGTCAAGCCTTCACCTAGGGCCCGTGGACAATTATGATTCCCATTTGAGCTGATTTCTGATTCAGAGTCCCAAAAGGGAGGTCTGAATGGAC
>NZ_JBXWTH010000066.1:0-4139 GCF_059613825.1 Ruegeria sp. SATB027 | reverse complement strand
CCATATAGGCTGCGATGAACCAGAAATCCTCCGTTACGAAAACCTCAAATCTGTCCCACAAGCGCTGACGTTAGACAGTCCAGCACAGGAACGTAGCGCGAGAATGTGTCGACGACTGTCAGGATGCGTATCTTGCGACCTGTGGTCAGCTGATCATGCACGAAGTCCATTGCCCAAACATCATTCGGATTCACGGCCTCTTTGCGGTCGTCGCGAAGCTTTGCCTTCACACGACGTTTTGGGGTCTTATTGCGCAACTGCATGCCCAACTCCTTGTAAACACGATACGTCTTCTTCGCATTGATCTCCCAACCCTCCCGGCGCAGAAGCACATGGACGCGCCGATAGCCAAACCGCACGCGTGTCTCACAAATCTCCTTGATCCGCTGTTCCAACGCGGCCTGGTCGCGTCGACGAAACTTGTACCGATATGTCCGCGGATCGAACCGGATAAGCCCACAAGCCCTCCGGATCGATACCCGCCAATCAGCCCTGATCTCGTCGACCAGCGTTCTCTTGCGAGCAGGCCTCAGAGCTTTCGTTTGATGACGTCCTGAAGCATCTCTTTCGCGGCTGGCATTCATGGTCATGCAGGCCGATACCGGAATGACATTTTCTGAAATCATGGAATACTGCCACTCGATGATCGATGTCGTTATCCAGTTCCGCAAGACAGGCGATCAGCGACGGCCGGTCGCGTTCAGGGTGCTGCGGAACAGGGACGGTTGAAAAAGGGGCCTCAAAGGCCCCTTTTTCTTATGGTCGATGAGGGCTTTGTTGATGGCGTGGATGCCAAGGTACCGCATGGCTCAACCTCAGTGCCTCCATCTTACACCGGCGCGTGGCCCCTTTTTTTGCTCCGGGATTGACATTGCTGAAAAATCAGAAAAGCTTTGGAATATTGGCATCTGAGGTGAATGCTGGAGGACTACCTCCCAGCAAGCATGCACAATTAAAGACTGAAAACAACTTCACAACATACAACCTTGACATGAGTATAAAATGTGCAATGGTTGAATGTAGTATAAGCAATTGTTAGGCGGGTAGTACGTCATCAGAGGAGTTGTGAGTTGAAGGAGCTACTACTTTTTATGATTGGGTTTCCGATAATTTTTATTTTTTCATATTGGTGCTCAATGTTCCTACTTACTTCTATTTTCCCTGCATTCAATTTTGAAGACGAATTCGTCTGTTTTTACAGAAAAAAATGGGGAAAGGACCCGTCTCGAAAACGACTTGTTTTGAACCTATATGGAATTGGGAATTATTTGTTTCTTGCAGAAAAATGCTGGAAATCTCCACGTCCCAATGCTCTTCGAACTTCTCCAAATGCAGACTTCTTTTTAGTTTTCTTAATGCAATGGGCGGGAATATTGACAGGGTTAGCTTTATGGGTATTTGCGATATTTCTCTACGCTCTCGCAAAATCATATTTTAGAATTTTACTTGAATAATAACTTATTTATTTCCGATTTAATTCCACGCCCAACCAATAGTAATTCCGCCGATACTTCCTAGTTGCAACGAAAGTTTTGGATTTTCGTTGTCAATATTTATCGATGCAAAGCAAGGAGAAAGAAATGACGTGCCCTAACTCTCACGGAGACCTTACAATTCCTGACTGGGTGCCGGATGTGGCTCTTGAGACAATCAATAATTTTTTAAATAATATTGGAGACGGTATATCCGCAGCGCGTGATCAACTAATAGCTGCCGGCGTGGAAATGGAAGGAATAAACGCGATAGGTATAACTGCGGGAGGAGGCGGCGGTGGCCTATTGGCAGATGGAACTGCCGCGATCACCGTACTGGCCGACCCAAACAATCCTGAGAACTATTCGGTTTATCTGACCGGAGAGGGAGGGATTGGACCAGGTGTTGCGCCCGTCTTTGGTATAATTGGTGAATTCGGTGCTGTGGGTTATACTGGGGAACACAACGCTTTCAATGGGGGATATTTGGGCGTTGAGGGTACTACGGGCGTGTCCGGGCAGACGTCGATCAGCTTGTCAACAGGAGATATTGCGTTTCAGGTTGGCACTTCTTCAACTGTGAGCGCGCAGTTTGTCGGTGGTTGGACGACGCAGGTCGGTGGTAGTGATTGGGAACCTCCAACTAGTGACTACAAGCCTGGACCAAGCTGGTATACCCCCCCTGCCCAAGACACACCTGATCTTGACCCTAACGGCCCGTTCAACTGCCCTCCCACCTCCCCATTGGTAATCGACCTCGACGGTGATGGCATTGAGCTCACGGCTCTTGCAGAATCGCGCACCTATTTCGATCTAAACGTGGATGGTTTTGCTGAACGTACCGGGTGGGTGGAGTCTGATGATGGTCTGCTGGCGTTGGACCGAAACGGCAATGGTCGCATAGATGACAACTCTGAATTGTTCGGCAATGCCACCGGTCATAATGACGGATTTGCTCACCTTGCTGCACTCGATTCGAACAGCGACGGAGTGATTGACGCTAATGATGCCCAATTCTCAGACCTTCGTGTCTGGCGAGATCTGGACCAAAATGGCTTGTCTGATGCGGGCGAACTTCTAAGCTTGTCGGATGCGGGCATCACCTCCATTGATCTAAACGCAGCGCAGGTAAATGAAACCAACGCTGAACATCTCGTGTCACACCGTAGCAGCGTGACATTCGAAGATGGCTCTACGGGCCTAATCGAAGATATTCACTTCCAAAACGACCCCAGCGATTCTAAGGTCCTGTTGCCTGATGATTTCGAGTATCATCCCGATGCACTGAAGATGCCAGCTCTTTGGGGGTACGGCCAAATCGCATCAACTTGGGTAACCTTGTCGCTCAATGATGACTTGCGAGATGAAGCGGCAAGCTTATTAACCCTTTTGGCAAGCGGCGATATTGAGAGCTTCAAATCTACGTTCACTGATTTTGTTTTCTCTTGGGCCGGTGTTGATGATGTCGACCCCGAAAGTCGAGGATCGTACATTGACGCAAGAAAACTTGCGTTCTTAGAAAAAGCTTATGGCAGCACATATGTCGACCAATATGGTGGATCCGACCCGCTATCAAACGCTGGCTATGAGATTAGTAAACAATTTGATGAACTCGCGCAGAAGCTTGCGGGTCGCTTCATGGCACAATCTGCCGCGTCAAGTGCGATGCTCATGACGGATGATTATGAGACCTGGGCTGCTGAAATCGAAGCCCACCCGCTGGCGCCGCTGCGCATACTAACCCAAAACTATTCTCCAATTAGTCGCTCTCTCGACGGCGATCTTTCTGACGTGCTTTCCGGTCTGCAGGGTTCAATCGACAGCGGCTCACTGACAACTGCCAGCGCTATCGCGGCCTTGGACTTGTTGCAACCTGATCTCAGCGAAAACCAGGCAGAATACAACTCGCTTCTTTACGTGGCAGCAGTGGACGCAGGGCTCGACGTTGAAGCGCCCCTGGTCATTGGAGTAGTGCAATATGGTGACTACGAGGTTGTCACAGGAACCGAGACCAACGACATCCTGAGCAATGATGGTGCAACCTATTATCTGGGAGCCGCTGGCGATGACACTATCAATGGTGGCGACGACGGAAACATAATTGTCGGTGGTACAGGAAACGATACGTTAAACAGCGGAAGCGGTTCAGATACCTATATTTATCGTCTGGGTGATGGGTCAGACGTCATCTCGGACTATGGACCAGGTTCGCAAAACGGATTTGATACATTACACTTCTCCGATGTGAACTTCGAAGATGTGACCTTTGCCCAAGTGGCCAATGATCTGGTCATTACTTTGAATGACGGGGCTACTGTTACAATCAATAGCTATTTTGACACCGACCAAGATTATCTGATCGAGGCCATTTCTTTCGCAGATGGCAGCGCACTGAATTTACAGGATGTTCGGGTTGAGCTGTTCCGAGGATCTGAGGCCGATGACATCTTTGTAGAGACCAGCACCAATGATATCTTCCATTTTAGCGCGGGACTAGGCAATGATCAGATTGTTACCAGCAGCGCCAACTACCAGGAAAACGACCGGCTGGTCTTTGGCGAGGGCATTACCGTTGATGACCTGTATTCCATCAACGCCCATGTCGGCGGCAACGGCAGTGCCTATGACTTCCAGATCGGTCTGAAAGCGGGCGACGGCACCATCACC
>NZ_JBXWTH010000065.1:0-5921 GCF_059613825.1 Ruegeria sp. SATB027 | reverse complement strand
AATCGGTGGCCGGATCAAATCGGAATGGGTGGCCGGATGCTGTCGGATTGACCGGCCGAATACGTCCGGATTGCGCAGTTGAGGGTGCAGATGCGCTTCGGGCTCTTCTACGATCAAGCTTCGGTAGGCCGAGTCCGCGTTTTTTGCGAGTTCGCTTAAGACCACCGCCATGAAGATCAAGTTGTTGTAGCCAAGACCGTTACGTTCGATTTCGAAGCTGTCGACCAATAGCGATAGGCGCGAAGCAAATTTCGTGAAGTCAGAACCGCTCAGCTCGACCGCCAGAATCTGGGACAACTGATCGCCAGCATGCTGTTGTGGCGTCCAGTGATGGCCTCTTGTGTTTCAACGATCGCTTTGAGCGCCTTAATTTCTTTGTCGAGGTCTGCGAGCTTTTTGGAGATTTCCTCTTTTCCAGCGTCATCCGACAGGAGATGCAGCAAGCGCGACAACTGGCTTGAACGGCTCGGACGAAGGCCAAACTCTGCATCACGCAGTGGCTGTAGATAAACGCTGCGCAAGTTTTCCAGCATGGTTGCCGTCAATGCGATGTCATGATGGAGGCCGCAAACTTTTCTCGACCTTAGCCGTCCGGACTTATCCGCATCGCAATAGGTCACTCTGAGAAGGGCCTCAGCCTGCCCAGCACTATCAACCTTCAATCCATGCAGGAAGTCGGCTTCATCGTCGAGAGACAGGTCCTTGAAGATATAGGGTCTGTTGACATTCGGGATTCCCATTTTGTTTGAACTCTGATTCAAGCTTCCAAAATGGAGGTTTGAATGGACGAAGATCGCTTTGCTATTTCAGATGAGCTTTGGGAGCAGATGTGGCCCCTGTTGCCCGGTAAAGTTGGCGACCCAGGAGCAAGTGGTCGCGACAATCGTAGGTTCATGGAGGCGGTTCTTTGGCGTGTGCGGACAGGCTCGCCTTGGCGTGATCTGCCCAAGGATTTCGGCAATTGGAATTCTGTTTTCAAACGGTTCCGCCGATGGGCTGATGCCGGTGTATTTGAGAGTCTTTTCAATGCGATAAACGGTGGGCCAGACCTCGAATACGCTATGATTGATGGAACGATCGTTCAGGCCCACCAAAAGGCATCGGGCGCAAAAGGGGGACTCAACATCAAGCCATCGGGCGCTCTGGCGGTGGGCTGACGACCAAGGTAGTTGGCATGGTTGATGCGCTCGGGAATTTGTTTCGCTTTTTGCTTCTGCCGGGGCAAGCACACGATATGAAAGGGGTTGCCCCGTTGATACGCGACGTTTCCTTTGGGGCATTGTTGGCTGATAAAGCGTTTGATGCTGATTGGCTCCTGCAGGACCTTGATGCGCGCGGCGCAACAGCTGTTATTCCGCCCAAATCAAACCGCAAAGTGCAACGAGACTACGACACTCACATGTACAAGTGGCGCCATCTGGTCGAAAACTACTTCGCAAAGATCAAGGAATTCAGAGCGATAGCCACACGATACGACAAAACAGATACCAGCTATGCCGCAAACTGGTATCTCTGCGCAACGATCATCGCCGCCCGGTGATTGTCAACAGACCCTAGTCGAAGACAATATCACCCGACGCTGTGCCCCCTTTGGGGAGATGAATGTCATCGACGCTGAAGCGGGGATAGGGGTCATCGGTTCCGGCGAGAAGCGATCTCAGAGCGTCAACAACTGCTGTCTTTCCGATATTGTTCGGGCCAACGATGATGTTAAGCCCTGGCTCAAATTCTATAGTTGCAGATCTTATGCGGCGAAAATTTCTGATCGTGAGTGACGCAAGATACATTAGATCCCTTATGCGGCGTAGTTGCCAGCTAGTTTTTGCTCTGTTTGCCCTAAATGCATACTTTAGGGGTTTGCATGGCAGGCCCAATCGAAAATTTGGTCTGCTGCCTTCTTTTGAATTACTCTATCATCGGTTGTTCTTTTTCGCAGCTCAACCATTTATTGGGTCGTTTTTCCTAAATTAATTCTTTGAATTGCTCCAGTTCGGCCGCCGTCGCGACCAATCCCTGCTGAGTGAGGATCGCGAGGTAGTCTTCGGCGGTGAACGGGGGATTCTTCAAGCGAGCGCGAACCTTTCGCAGCGCTGAGCAGAACAGGCCCGGCGCGAGTGCTAGGTGGTTGCTGAGGAAGTCGTCCGGATGCAGCGTTTCGATGCCGTAAGGTTCGAGGGCTTCTTCGGGGAAGTCCTTCAGGTTCTGCGTCACGATCACATCGCATCTGCCAACGATGGCTGCCGCCAAAACATGCCGGTCGTCGGGGTCGGGCAGGTCGAGCGAAGGGATCAGGGCTTCGTAGCCTGTAACCAGGCAATCCCGTGTCGCCTGATTCATGAGATATCGTGTGCGCTCGAGTGCTTCGCGGTCTCTTTGCGGCTCGTTGCGCATCAGAGCGTCGATCCACTCACGGTGGATGTCTTCCGACCATTTGGCCTTGAAGATATCGGTTACGGCGAGTTGCATGAGCACGTCGCGCATCGGCGCTGGATAGAGAACGTTGGCGTCGAGAAGCGCCGAATAGTGGCTCATGGTTTGCCGTAACCCATATCCTGCTCTTGCGCTTCAGCTGCCAGCTGATCGAGCACGTTTTCCCGTTCGGCATCGATCGAGGCCTTGTAGGCCATCACATCTTCCATCCGGATACGGCGGTGCTTACCCACCTTGCGGTGCGGGATCTTCTGCTCATCCAGGAGCTTGATCAGAAACGGGCGGGAGACGTTCAATACATCTGCAGCCTGAACCGTGGTCAGTTCGGCATTCTCAGGGATGATCGTGACCCCCTGCCCCGCTGCCATGGCTTCCAGGATATCCATCAGAAGCGCGACCGCGCCTGCCGGCAGTTCAATCGGTTCGGCCTGCTCCCCATCAGTAACGCGCAGCTTGAGAGGCGCCTTGCTCCGTGCATAGCGCGACAGGAGCTGCCCGGATGCGCGTGCGATTGCGGCCTCCTGGGCGCTCGGGGGCAATTGCCGGTGAGCCATCATGTTCATGTGCTGTCTCCTTTGCTGCGAACCTCAATATAGGCGTAAACGCAATACATGCAACAAATGAATTAAGTGTAGTTCGTGCGCTGTGTGATGAATCTGGTTGTTAGAAATGATTGGCTTGGCACGCCAGCGCCCAGGCGCTGTCCAGGCTCTTGGCTGCGCCCGGAGCCGCGTGACTCGCGTCTCCGCCATTCGGTAGCGATCCTTCGTGCATGTAACAGGTGAGATCGCGGGCGAGACCGCGATCGCGTGATCCAGCGGTCAGCCCGGTCTTCGCTCTGCTCTAACCCGGCTGGCAGGTTTCCAATCTTGGATTCCGCCTGCCATCCGGCCAGCGCCCCGAACAGGGGCTCTGGTGTCGCGTACCGCGCCAGCCTCCACGGAGAAATCCGGTTCCTCCCACGCGGGTGCGCGGGTCCCTCCCGATTTTACCGCTCCGGCCCCCTGTGTCGGGCCGCCGTCCGGCCGCAGGAGGGCTATCGCCCTCACCTGCTCTGCCCAGCCGAAAAGCACGGGGGCTTTTCGGGCTGACAGATCAGTCGAGGCCTCCGCCACTGGCGGTAAGCGGGCCAAGGCCGAGAGGTCACAAGAACAAGATTCCGCGCCGCTCTAACCACGAAAGGAGCAGGCCAATGGGCCTTGATCAATACGCATATGTCAAAACAGCCGAGAGCGGCGATGAAGGCGAAAGCCCGAAATTCGTCTGGCGCAAGCATTCCAAGCTGCAAACCTTCATGGAAGCGCTCTACACCGAGAGGACCGGGCTTTGCGCCTCCGATCTGAACTGCGGTGAGTTGAAACTGGAAACCACCGACATCGACACGCTGGAACAGGCGGTGAAGGGCAGCGCCCTGCCCCATTGCGAGGGCGGGTTCTTCTACGGCCACCAGTTTCAGGACGAGCAGGCCACGGAATACCGTGACTACGATCTCGAATTCTGCGCATGGGCGCGGGACGAGATCGCGCAGGGCTCAACCGTGATCTATTCCTGCTGGTGGTGACGCCGTGTGGCCGGGACCTCGAGCGTTCCGGCCCCCCTCCCCTACCCCATCCACAAAATCAGCCGCCGAGCGCCCGTGAAGCGCTCCGAGCGGGCCTGACATTCATCCGAAAGGACAATTCAATGACCAAGCAACAACCCATCCAAGCCGACACCACCAGCGCCGTGATCCTGCAAATCCCCTTGGAGATACTCTACATCTCCGATCTGAATCCGCGCAAATCGGTTTCCGAGGCGCATATCGAGAGCCTTGCGGACAGCATTGAGCGCTTCGGCCTCATCCATAATCTCGCTGGCCTCATGGACGAGGACGGCAAGGTCGGGATCGTTGCTGGAGGGTGCCGCCTGCGCGCTATCCAGATGATCGCCGAGCGCTCTAAGGCCCATTCCTTCACCACGGTTCCGGTCAAGCTGGCCGCCGATGCTGTCGAGGCCGAGGATTGGGCCAACGCCGAGAATGCCGCGCGCGAGGACATGACCCCGGCGGATGAAATCCGCGCCTTCGGTCGTATGAAATCGCGCGGCGCCACCGTGCCGGAAATCGCCCTCGCCTTCGCCGTGACCGAGGCCCGTGTCTATCAACGATTGGCCCTTGCAGGCCTGCCCGCGCCCGTGCTGGACGCACTGGCCGCTGGCGAGATCAGCCTCGGCACCGCCAAAGCCTTCACCCTCTCCGATGATGAAGTGCTCACCTTGAGCCTTCTGGATCAGGTGAAGGGGCAAGCTGTCTCCGAGAGCGCAATCAAGAACGCGCTGCACCCCGACGCGATCAAGGCCACCGACCGCCGTGCCAAGTTCGTCGGCCTTGAGACCTACGAGGCAGAGGGCGGCACAGTCACACGCGATCTCTTTTCCGACGAGGTCTTCCTCGCCTCCCCTGCCCTTCTGGATCGGCTCTTTGCGGAGAATCTGGAAGCGGCCCGGGCCGATCTGGTCGAGACCCAAGGCTGGGCATGGGCCGAAGCCCGGCCCGAGGCCTGGCTCAACTACTACGAGCTGGACCAGATGAAGCTGGCCCGCCTTTACCCCATCGAAGGTGATCTGACCGAGGAAGAGGCACAGGAATACGACGAGCTGGCAGAACTGGCCAATGGTGGGGTTCTGGACGAGGACGGTGAGGCGCGGCTCTCTGAATTGCAGGTCCTTCTCGACGGCGACTATTCCGAGGATCAGAAAGCCCATGCAGGCTGCATCATCCTTGTGAATGGGTCTGGCAAACCTGAGGTCACCGCCGGTCTGGTCCGCCCCGAGGACAAGAAAGCCGCCATCGAGGCCGGTGTCCTGCGAGCGCCGCAAACCACCAAATCAGACGCTCCGAAATCCCCCTACTCGCAAAAGCTGGTGGCGGATATGCAGGCAATCCGGCTGGCCTCGGTGCAGGCGGCCCTTTTGGCCAAACCCGAACTGGTTCTGGACTTGCTGGGTTTCGGGTTGTCGGAAGCATCGGGCAGCTTCGAGAGCGTGTTCGGTATTCGGCTGGACCGCCCGAACAATGCGCCGAGTGTTGAAGATGGCTTTGTCCGTGAGCCGCGTCTCGAGCACGGGATCGATGCCAGTGAATACTTGCATAAGGGCACCCGTGTTGAAGACCTCTCAGAGGCCTTCGACACCTTCCGGGAGACAGGCATGAAAGCCCGCAATGCCCAGATCACCGAAGCCATTGCGCGCACCCTGCCCTATCGGGCTGGCGGCGCAGAGTTCTTTGGCCTGATCGCGGACGAGGCCGGGGCCGATATCCGTAAGCATTGGACGCCCACGGCAGAGAATTTCTTCTCGCGGGTGTCAGCCGGTCATCTGATCGATCTGCTCTGCGAGTTCCTCGATTGCGATGCTCGTGACGAGCGCGTCGCCAGTTTTGGACTTCGTCCCTGTTTCCGGACACTGGGGTACTTTACCCCTGTCCATGAAAGGGGCACCGAATGGGACAACAT
>NZ_JBXWTH010000064.1:0-4442 GCF_059613825.1 Ruegeria sp. SATB027 | reverse complement strand
GCGGCGTCTTCGTATGCGTCCATTGGTGGGCATGTGCAGACGAGGTTTCGGTCGCCGTATGCGTTGTCGACGCGGTTGACGGGGGACCAGTATTTGTCGACGCCCATGGATCCCGGAGGGAAGCAGGCCTGTTCGCGGGTGTAGGGGCGGTCCCAGTCGCCGACCAGATCACGCACCGTGTGGGGGGCGTTTTTCAGCGGGTTGTTTTCCGCGTCGATCTTGCCGTCGATGATGTCCTGCGCTTCCGCGCGGATCGAGAGCATGGCGTCGCAGAAGCGGTCGAGCTCGTCCTTGGGTTCGGATTCGGTGGGCTCGACCATCAGGGTTCCGGCCACCGGCCAGCTCATCGTGGGGGCGTGGAAGCCTGAATCGACCAGGCGCTTGGCCACATCGTCGACGGTGACATGCGCCGCCTCGTCCAGCGGCCTTGTGTCGAGGATGCATTCATGTGCCACCCGACCCGTTTCCGAGGTGTAGAGGATCGGATAGGCGTCCTTGAGCCGCGCCGCGATGTAGTTGGCGTTCAGGATCGCCACTTTGGTGGCCTGCGTCAGCCCCGCGCCGCCCATCAGCAGCACATAGGCCCATGAGACGGGCAGGATCGAGGGCGAGCCGAAGGGTGCCGCCGAGACCGGACCCACGGCGGTGCCGTATTCCGGGTGGCCCGGCAGATGCTC
This sequence comes from Ruegeria sp. SATB027, assembly GCF_059613825.1. Taxonomy (NCBI): domain Bacteria; kingdom Pseudomonadati; phylum Pseudomonadota; class Alphaproteobacteria; order Rhodobacterales; family Roseobacteraceae; genus Ruegeria; species Ruegeria sp. SATB027. Next base: position 3,765 of record NZ_JBXWTH010000064.1, on the reverse strand, counting down.
GGCCAGATGCGCCTTGACGCCGATCGGACCCATGCCGGGGCCGCCACCGCCATGCGGGATGCAGAAGGTCTTGTGCAGGTTCAGGTGGCTGACATCGCCGCCAATGTCACCCGGACGTGCCAGCCCGACCATGGCGTTCATGTTGGCGCCGTCGATATAGACCTGACCGCCGTGATCATGGGTGATCTGGCAGACCTCCTGCACGGTGGTCTCGAACACGCCATGGGTCGAGGGATAGGTGATCATGCAGGCGGCCAGATGGTCCGAATGCTTTTCCGCCTTTTCGCGGAAATCATTCAGATCGATATTGCCCTTGTCATCCGATTTCACCGGCACAACCTGCCAGCCCACCATCTGCGCCGAGGCCGGGTTGGTACCATGGGCCGAGGTCGGGATCAGGCAGACATTGCGCTGCCCTTCGCCGCGGGCGAAGTGATAGTTGCGGATGGTCAGAAGGCCCGCATATTCGCCCTGCGCGCCCGAGTTGGGCTGCTGGGAGATCGCGTCATACCCGGTGATCTGGCACAGCTTGTCGTTCAGATCCGCAATCATCTGATGGTAGCCCTGCGCCTGATCTTCGGGCACGAAAGGATGCAGGTTGCCGAACTCGGGCCAGGTGACCGGGATCATCTCGACCGTGGCGTTCAGCTTCATGGTGCAGGACCCCAGCGGGATCATCGCCCGGTCCAGCGCCAGGTCGCGGTCGGCCAGACGGCGCATATAGCGGGTGATCTCGGCCTCGGCCCGGTTCTTGTGGAAGATCGGGTGGGTCAGGTACGCGCTTTCGCGCAGCGCGTAATCCGGCAGGCGGTATTGCTTGTTCGAGCTGTCATCCTTGCGGTCGATGCCGAAGGCACCCCAGACCGCCTCGATGGTCTCGGGGCGGGTCTGTTCGTCCAGGCTGATGCCCACGCGGGTCTCGCCGACCTTGCGCAGGTTGACGCCACGGGCCACGGCGGCCTCCATAACGACATTCTGCAGATGGCCGACCTCGACCGTGATGGTGTCGAAGAACACCTCGGGTTCGACCGAGAAGCCCGCCTCTTCCAGACCGGCGGCCAGGCGCGAGGTCTTGCGGTGCACCGATTGCGCGATCGCCTTGATGCCGTCGGGTCCGTGATAGACCGCATACATCGAGGCAATGACAGCCAGCAGCGCCTGCGCGGTGCAGACGTTCGAGTTCGCCTTTTCGCGGCGGATGTGCTGCTCGCGGGTTTGCAGCGACAGGCGGTAGGCCTTGTTGCCGCGGCTGTCGATGCTGACCCCGATGATCCGGCCCGGCATCGAGCGCTTCAGCTTGTCGGTGGTCGCCATATACGCGGCGTGCGGGCCGCCATAGCCCATCGGCACGCCAAAGCGCTGGGTCGAGCCGATGGCGATATCCGCGCCCATCTCGCCGGGGGATTTCAGCAGCGCCAGCGACAGGATGTCGGCGGCGACAACGGCGATGGCGTTATGTTCATGCAGCGCCGCGATCTCGGTCGTGAAGTCGCGCACATGGCCATGGGTGCCCGGATACTGGAAGATCGCGCCAAAGACGGCACCTGCATCCAGCTGATCGGGATCGCCCACCTGCACGTCGATGCCCAAGGGTTCGGCGCGGGTTTTGATGACCGCGATGGTCTGCGGATGACAGTTGCGATCCACGAAGAAGGCCGCGTTATTGGCCTTGGACCGGCCGCCGCGCTTGGCCATTGCCATGGCTTCTGCCGCAGCCGTGGCTTCGTCGAGCAGCGAAGCGTTGGCCACATCGAGCCCGGTCAGGTCGCTGACCATGGTCTGGAAGTTCAGCAGCGCCTCAAGCCGGCCCTGGCTGATCTCGGGCTGATAGGGCGTGTAGGCGGTGTACCAGGCCGGGTTTTCCAGGATGTTGCGCAGGATCGGCGCCGGAGTGGTGGTGCCGTAATATCCCTGACCGATCAGCGAGGTCAGAACCTTGTTCTTGCCCGCCACCTGCTTCATGTGAAAGAGCGCATCGCGTTCCGTCATCGCCGGGCCCCAGTCCAGCGGTTCCTTCTGCCGGATCGCGGGCGGGACGGTGGCGTCGATCAGCTGGTCCAGCGTCTTGAAGCCGATCACCTGCAGCATGTCGCGCATTTCGGTGGGCGACGGGCCGATGTGGCGGCGATTGGCGAAGTCATAGGCTTCGTAATCGGTCAGTTTGAAGGCCATTGCAGCGCTCCTCAAGGATAGGTCAGACCCGGCGGAGACGGCAGGAGCCTCCGGCGGGAGTATTTGGAAAAAGATGAAGCAGGGAGCCCCGGTCTCTGGGGCTCCGGGCCGGATTTAGCCGATGAAGGCCTTGTAGCCGGCTTCGTCCATCAGGTCTTCCAGCTGCGCGGCATCGGCGATCTTGATCTTGTAGATCCAGGCCTCGCCCTCGGGGTCGTCGTTCAGCGCGCCGGGGTTGTCAGCCAGCGCCTCGTTCACTTCCGTAATCTCGCCATCAACCGGCGCGTAAAGCTCGGAGGCGGCCTTGACGGATTCGATCACGCCGATCTCGCCATCCTTCTCGAACTCGTCGCCCACTTCCTGCTGCTCGACAAAGACCACCTCACCCAGCTGCTCGGCCGCGTGTTTGGTGATGCCCAGCGTGGCCGTGTCGCCGTCGACCGCCAGCCATTCATGTTCTTCGGAATAATAGGTTGCCATGGTGTCTCTCTCCTGACTTCAACGCTTGTAATTCTGTTTGACGAAGGGCAGCGCCACGATCTGCGCCGGTTGCGCCTTGCCCCGGATGATCAGGTTGACCTTCTCGCCCGGCTCGCCATGGCCCGCGGACACATAGCCCATCGCAACCGGGCCGCCGACCGTGGGGCCAAAGCTGCCCGAGGTGATCTGACCGATGGTGTTGCCCTCAAGGCATTGCACCTCGACCCCCTGACGCGCGGGCGCGCGGCCGTCGGGCTTGATGCCCACCAGCTTGCGCGCAGGCCCCTCGGCCAGTTCGCGCTGCACACGTTCCGCACCCGGAAAGCCGCCTTCTTCCTTGCGGCGCTTCTGCATCGCCCAGCCAAGGCTGGCCTCGACCGGCGAGGTGCTCTGATCGATGTCATTGCCATAAAGGCACAGACCGGCTTCAAGCCGCAGGCTATCGCGCGCGCCCAGACCCGCCGGTTCGCAATCCTCATGCGCAAGGAACGCCCGGGTGATCTCGATCGCCTTGTCCTCGGGGATCGAGATCTCGTACCCGTCCTCGCCCGTGTAGCCCAGCCGCGAGATGCGGCATTCGACACCCAGGATGTCGGCAATCGTGGTTTCCATGAACTTAAGATCGCGCGCCGCGGGGCAGAGCGCGCCCACCACATCCTCGGCCTTGGGACCTTGCACCGCAACCAGCGCGCGGTCGAAGATCTCGGTCACCTCAACCCCGTCCAGATTGTCGCGCATATGCGGAATGTCCTGATGGCGCAGCGCCGCGTTCACCACCACAAAGTAATGATCCCCCGCGTTCGACACGATCAGGTCATCCATGATCCCGCCTTCGGCATTGGTGAAGAACCCGTACCGCGCCTTGCCTTCCTTCAGCGTCGCATAAGCCTGCGGACACAGTGCTTCCAGCTTCTCGCCCACATTCTCGCCCCGCAATATCACCTGACCCATATGCGACACATCAAACAACGCCGCCTTCTCGCGGCACTGCTTATGCTCGCCCATGATCCCCAGCGGATACTGAACCGGCATCTCCCACCCGGCAAAATCAACCATCTTGCCGCCCAACTCAACGTGAAGCCCAAAAAGCGGCGTGCGTCTAATCTCGGTCAT
>NZ_JBXWTH010000063.1:0-4475 GCF_059613825.1 Ruegeria sp. SATB027 | reverse complement strand
ATAAACTTAATCAAGGATGAGCCAGAGCCTCCAGTCATAAAACCGCTCCGCTGTCCCAAATTATCTGACGACGGACACTCGGAAGCAGCATACGCTGCAGCCATTGCCAGTGTTCTTGGCGCACGCTGCCGGCGCAGCAGTTGAAAATCGCCACGGGAAACCAGCTTGACACGGACTCGAATTTCGCAGTTTTTTGCGTAAAGCCTGCCGCTGAGAACTGTGTTGGCGACAATCTTACCCTTCGATGAGAATGTGGATAACAATATGACGACCTCTACGCAAACCAACCTTAAATCCAAGGCATCAAATCTGTTGGTGGCGGCACTTGAAGCAGAGGGTGTTGAACAGGTATTCGCTGTTCCCGGAGAAGAAAACCTCGACGTTCTTGAGTCTCTAAGGAAATCGAACATCGAGCTCGTGCTGACCCGACATGAGCAGGGCGCGGCCTTTATGGCCGCGACATATGGAAGGCTGACAGGCAAAGCAGGTGTATGCATGGCTACCCTGGGCCCAGGAGCAACCAACTTTGCAACACCCGCCGCCTACGCCCATCTGGGTGGCATGCCCTTGGTCATGATCACCGGACAAAAACCGATCAAGAAGTCCAAGCAAGGGCAATTCCAGATCATTGACGTTGTCGGGCTGTTTGATCCGATCTGCAAAATGTCGAAGCAGATCGTTCACGGCAACACAATTCCCGCACTTGTCAGAGAAGCTTTTCGCTTGGCTGAAGAAGAGCGGCCGGGCGCAGTACTCCTCGAATTTCCGGAAGACATTGCTGCCGAGATGACGGATGAAGCGGTGCTGACTCCAACCGAGCGGCACTATGCGGTCGCGGGCAAACAGGTCCTGACCGAGGCGGCTAGCATGATCAAATCTGCCAAAATGCCGCTTCTTTTGTTAGGTGCAGGCGCCAACCGGAAGACATCGAGGGAGGCGCTCAGTGCGTTTGTGCAGAAGCTTCGCATTCCGTTCTTCAATACCCAGATGGGCAAGGGAGTAGTGGATGAACGCTCTGACCTGTTCTTGGGGACAGCCGCGCTTTCAGACGGAGATTACCTCCATTGCGCCATCGACAAAGCGGACCTTATCATTAATGTCGGTCACGATGTTGTGGAGAAACCGCCATTCTTCATGAAAGAGGGCGGCACAAAGGTCATTCATATCAACTACAAGTCCGCGCAGGTCGATCAGGTCTATTTCCCGCAGGTTGAAGTCGTCGGTGACATTGCCCGATCAATCACCGGACTTGGGTCGCTTCTTTCTGAACCCGTTGAATGTGCGAGCACGTATTTTGACGACGTTAAGAAAGACACCGACAACCACATACAAGAAGGCGCAGACGACCCCAGATTCCCAATCATTCCGCAACGCCTTGTCGCAGACACGCGCAAGGCAATGCGCGATTGCGACATCATTGCCTTGGACAATGGTATCTACAAAATCTGGTACGCGAGAAACTATAAAGCCTATCAGCCCAATACGGTTTTGTTGGACAATGCGCTGGCGACGATGGGGGCCGGCCTGCCATCTGCAATGATGGTAGCAAAGCTCTACCCTGATCGTCGGGTGATGGCGATTTGCGGTGATGGTGGGTTCATGATGAACAGTCAGGAACTTGAGACCGCAGTGAGGCTCAACCTGAACCTTGTGGTTACTGTCCTGAATGACAGCTCTTACGGGATGATCCGCTGGAAGCAGTCGCAGGCCGGGTTTTCCGATTGGGGGCTTGAGTTCAACAACCCGGACTTTGTGCAATATGCCGCAAGCTATGGCGCGATTGGCCATCGTATCGAAAAGACCGAAGACTTGTTGCCAACCTTTGACAAGGCTTTCTCGGCAGGCGGTGTTCACCTCATCGACGTACCTGTCGACTATAGCGAAAACCAAAGGGTTCTGATCGATGAACTCTCTGCACGGACATGTCTGATATGAGTGGCGCGCTGGATGTCCTGAACCCCTTTGACTTTGAAAAGGTTGGACAGATTAAGACATGCACATGGGCAGATGTGGATGGCATGCTGGATGTAGCCACAGGACTGTTCAAAGAACGCAACAGTTGGTTACCAGCTTTCAAACGAACCGCCGTTCTTCATAAAACCGCTGCCCTGATGAGGAATCGGTTTGATGAACTCGCTCTTTTGATCGCACGAGAGGGAGGCAAACCACTCGTGGATGCGCGCATTGAGGTGGAGCGGGCCATCGGCGGCGTGGAACTCTGTATCCACGAAATTGGTCAGATGGGCGGACAGCAGATCCCGATGGACTTGACCGAGGCCGGCTCAGGCAGGATTGCCTTTACTCAGCGGGAACCTATCGGCGTGGTGGTCGCCACAAGTGCATTCAATCACCCCCTCAACCTTATCGTCCACCAGGTTGGCCCGGCAGTCGCAGTTGGATGCCCTGTTCTAGTCAAACCCGCCCTCGAAACACCCCTATCATGCCGAACCTTTGTGGAGATCCTGCACGAAGCTGGACTGCCGGAGGAATGGTGTCGATTTGCACCTTGCGAAATCGATGTCGCGGAAAAAATGGTCACGGACCCAAGGGTCGCATTTTTCTCGTTCATTGGTTCAGCTCGCGTTGGCTGGATGCTGCGATCCAAACTTGCGCCTGGTACAAGGTGCGCCCTTGAGCATGGCGGGGCAGCACCCGTCATTGTCGATGACACCGCTGACGTAGACGCAATGATCCCGTTGTTAGTCAAAGGCGGTTTCTACCACTCTGGCCAGGTATGCGTCTCTGTTCAGCGCGTATTTGCGCCCAAGAAAATCGCACGGTCAATCTCGGAGAGATTGGCGCAAGCCGCCAGCCAACTCAAGGTCGGAAATGCCATCGATCCGTCTGTAGATTGCGGGCCACTTATTCGGCCTGGAGAAGTTGACCGGGTGGAAGAATGGGTCAATGAGGCGGTTTCTGAAGGAGCACAGGTACTGAGCGGCGGAAAACGACTTGGTCCCACAACATTTCAACCCACGGTGCTTTTGGACCCACCAAGCGACGTTCGGGTTTCAAGAATGGAGGTCTTTGGCCCGGTAGTCTGTGTCTACTCTTGCGATGATCTGGATGAAGCCATTCTGCGCGCCAATGACATCTCATTTGCTTTCCAGGCCGCCGTGTTCACCCGTGAACTTGACGTGGCAATGCGCGCTGTGAGAGATCTCAATGCCACCGCAGTTATGGTGAATGATCACACAGCTTTTCGGGTTGATTGGATGCCCTTCGCCGGGCGAAGGCAATCCGGCTACAACACCGGAGGCATTGGCTACACCATGCACGACATGACCCAAGACAAGATGGCTGTGATCAAGCTCCAATAGACTTTTCGGGTCCACTCTCCAAGACGATGGCCCGTATTAATCGTCGAATGCCCAGTTTCTGCGAGCTTTTCAGTACCGAGTGCCAACAACGAAAACATAGACAATCATGAGGTCACAACATGCCAATTCCCATCCCCCGCAAACCCAGTGGCTACCACTTTGGTTCGCGGCAAGCACATGTCCAGATCGAAGCCTTTGTTGATATTCAGTGCCCTCATTCGAAGCGGGCCTGGCCGTCTGTGATGGCTCTCAAGGAACACTACACCAATGGTCAGATCGGAGTCGCGGTGCATCTGATAACACTCAGCAACCACCGCCAGGCCTGGGACATCAGCAAAGGATTGTTCGCTCTGTCAGGGGAGGATGACGAAACGTTCTTTGGTTTTGCGAGCTATCTTTATGAAAGGCAGGACCAATACTATAACGGCCCATTCCGGGAGAAGACACATCAGGACTTGTTGAACCAGATCGCAGATTTTGCGCATGATTACTCGGGTTTTGATAAGTCCCAGATGCTGGATCTGATCGAAACGAATGAGGTGTATACTGAGGCTCGGACTCCTATCAGATTTGCCTCAACCAAAGGTGTCTGGGCGACGCCAACCTTTTTCCTCAACGGATCTGACTTAATCGGCAGACTTTCCGAAGACCCGACCCTGGAAGAATGGCGGGTGCTGATTGAGCCGTTGCTTTGAACTAAACAAGAAATCAAGAGGAAAAGTAATGCAGTTTGGTATCCTTGGGCATGACGCCCCAGAATTGACTGTCATGGATTGGATTGACGGCGACGGCGTAACTGCCGTACTCCGTTTCGGTTCAATAAGCACTCGGGCAAGGTACGGGTCCTTTTCGCCTTTCAGGCGTGGTGCCCGAGTTGTCATTCGGCGGGCTTCCCTGCTCTGAAATCAATCATGGCGCATTACAGTGGCAACACGAATGTTGTCTTTGCTGCGGTCCAAACGGTGTTTGAAAGGCAGGGCAGCAATGGCTGCCAGCGGCGTTTTGAGATTGTCTGACGTGAGCGCCTACCGGGTAGATTTAGAGGTTTGAGCAACGGAGGATTTCTGGTTCATCGAAACTTGTCTAACGTCAGCGCTTGTGGGACAGATTTGAGGTTTTCGTAACGGAGGATTTCTGGTTCATCGCAGCCTATAT
>NZ_JBXWTH010000062.1:0-1218 GCF_059613825.1 Ruegeria sp. SATB027 | reverse complement strand
CTGAGCCTCCCCCACTGAACTGGTCCACCGCTATGTTTAGGAAACGGAGGACCACGAATGGCAAACAAGCGACCGAAGCCCGAAGAGATTGTCTCGAAGTTACGGCAGGTTGAAGTTCTGATGGGGCAAGGCATGTCCCGTCTTGATGCGATCAGGCAGATCGGCGTTGTTGAACAAACCTATTACCGCTGGCGCAAGAAGTACGGCGGAATGGGCGTAGATCAGTTGAAAGAACTGAAACGGCTTCAGAAAGAGAATGAGCGACTGCGACGTGCGGTATCCGATCTGACGTTGGACAAGCTGATCCTGACGGAAGCCGCGAAGGGAAACTACTGAGCCCCGCTCGTCGTCGTGCTTGTATTGACCATGTTCGCAACCAACTGAACGTTTCCGAGAGACGCGCCTGCCGCGTGCTTGGACAACACCGGTCCACGCAACGGCGTGTCCCACAAGGTCGCGCAGACGAAGACCGATTGGTGGCCGACATGATCGAGCTGACCCGTCAATACGGCCGATATGGCTATCGCAGGATCGCTGCATTGCTGAGAGAGGCTGGATGGTCTGTCAGCGATGGGCGAATTGAACGGCTTTGGCGACGAGAGGGGCTGAAAGTGCCAGTGAAACAACCGAAGAAAGGACGGCTTTGGCTGAACGATGGCTCGTGTGTTCGGCTGAGGCCGGAGTATCGCAATCATGTATGGAGCTATGATTTCGTCCATTGTCGAACCGACGATGGCAAAGCCTTCCGGACGCTGAACATCCTTGATGAGCACAGCCGGGAGTGCCTGGCGATTAGAGTGAAGCGCAAGCTGAACTCGGTCGACGTGATCGACGCCCTGACGGATCTGTTCATACTTCGGGGGGCACCCTGTTTCATACGTTCAGACAATGGGCCAGAATTTGTCGCCCAGGCTGTCCGAGACTGGACCGCCGCAGTTGGCGCCCAGACGGCTTACATTGAACCTGGGAGCCCGTGGGAGAACGGATACTGCGAAAGCTTCAATGGCCGGTTCAGGGACGAACTACTCAACGGCGAAATCTTCTACAGCCTGCGCGAAGCACAAATCCTGATCGAACAATGGAGGAGACACTACAATACAAAACGCCCCCACAGTGCACTGGGCTATCGCCCGCCGGCACCTGAAACCATCATCCCGATGGATCACAGGCCGATGATGCACTAACAATCAACTTGGACCAGTCAGATGAGGCTGCTCA
>NZ_JBXWTH010000061.1:0-8122 GCF_059613825.1 Ruegeria sp. SATB027 | reverse complement strand
CAGCTAACAGATCAGAAGGCCGCGCCCATTAGCGGATAGCCGGGAAACATCGGCAACCGCATCGCCACGAAAGAAAGGAAGTTTTTCTATGGGTTACAATCGTTACATGAGCGGAATGTCCTGCGGTGGTCTGGTCACAGGGGAAGCCTTGACTGACGATCAACTGCGCGCCGCCGTGCCCTCGATCTTCGCAACCGAAGCCCACGAAAGCCGGTCTGACCGCTTTGTTGTGGTGCCGACAATCGACGTTCTGACCGGACTGCGTAAGGAAGGGTTTGACCCATTCTTTGCTCAGCAGGCCAACACCCGCATTGAAGGCAAAGCCGAGTTCACCAAGCACATGCTGCGCCTGCGTCACCGCTCGATCACCAATGCCGAAGGCGAAGCCTTTGAAATCATCTTGGTCAACGCCAACGATGGAACCAGCAGCTATCAGATGGTGCCGGGGTTCTTTCGGTTCGTCTGCGCCAACGGCTTGATGGTTGGTGATAGCTTTAACGAGGTGAAGGTGCGCCATTCTGGTGACGCTATTCATGAGGTTATCGAAGGCGCTTACACTGTATTGGAAGATGCGCCCCATGTGGCCGAGCAGGTTGAAACCTTCAAAGGTATCTCTCTGGACGACGCCGAGCGCAAAGTGTTCGCAGAAGTGGTGCATGAACTGCGCTTTCCCGAGGCTCACAAAGAAGATGGAAAGCCCGCGCCGGTTCAGGCTGACGCTCTGTTGAGAACCCGCCGTAATGCCGACCGCCTGACCGATCTGTGGACCGTTGGCAATGTTCTGCAGGAGAACGTCATCAAGGGCGGGCTGCATGGTCGTGTCAAAGATGCCAATGGCCGCACACGCCGACAGCGCACCCGTGGCGTCAAGGGCATCGACCAGAACAAAGCCCTGAACCGGGCCGTCTGGTCTCTCACTGAAAAGATGGCAGAGCTGAAGGGCGTAAGCCTCGCCGCCTGAAGAACAGCGCGCGGCTCGATCCGGGCCGCGCATACCCCCTGACTCGGAGCAGAGACCATGCAAGCAAACATCATCAACACAGTCGCCCACGAGCGTTTCAACAATTTGCCGGTAGGCGACACGCTGGAAAAATATGAGTGGTTCACCATTGCGCCGGTACGTCACGACGAAAGCGAACAGGCAACCGTTCAATGTGAAGCTGGATGGGCCGAGTTCTGGACGATCTACGGCTGGCATAAAGACGGGTCCGACGAGAACGCCTGTTTTGTGGCCGACGCGGTACACGACGAATTTAATCCCCGTGACATTGTGCGGATCGCGCGCCAGATCGCCAACGAGACCGGCAAAGGGTTCATGGCTGGCGACATTCACTATGGATATTATCCCCGCAATGGCGAGGGTCCGATTGCCGTCACAGATTTCAAAGAGATTGCCGAGGATCTGACGCACGCAATTCACGAGGCCAACGAGGACGAGATTCCGGACGAGGATCAGCGCGTCGATGATTTTGACAATCACTCGCTGGCCGATCTGCGCGAGGCGTTTGTCGATTACTCCGACTATTCGGGTTCTGATCAACTCGACCCTTATCAGCCCGAGACCACCGCCCACTGAAACCTTGCAAAGCCGGGAGGCCGCAAAAGCGGCCCCCGCCATTTGCCCGATGGAGAGCAGAAATGCAGCAGCTTGATTTGATACCGATGGCCCCAAGCGAGAAGGGAACACCAGGCGCAAACTGGTGGGCCGGTGCCTGGGAATGCCGAAACTTCGACGGGTTTTTTCAAACCCGTGAGCAGGGCCGGGGACCGTGGAAATTCGTGATCTACGGTTTTGGCGGCGACGATGTTTCGGTCTACGGCGTCAACCCGTTTGGTGAGCTTGTCCACCAGAGCGTGCCTATCGACGGGCAGGATCGCATCACCATTCTTGGCCGCAAATATGGCCGGGACAACTGGCAGCACTAAGCCGGGCGAAGCCCGAAAACTGAAACGGAAAGGACCGTTCAATGTATGCCCATTGTTTCCGATCTGGACACATCGAGCTTTCCGAGCATCCCGACATCGAGGGCGGGATTTGTATTGGTGAAGGGACAGAGGACGAGCTGACCCGCAAACTGGATGGACGCGCCCGCATGTCATGGAATGACACGTGGTTGGTCCCCGGAGTGCCGGAGGCCGAAACCGGAGACGCCGCGCTAGATGCCACCATTCGGTTCAAGACTCGGATGGATGAACCTCTGCCAGAGGCAGGGTAGATGCGCCGCCAGTTCACCTTGCCGGGTCTCGATCAGCCGCGCCGACCCCGGCGCGTTCTGATGCACGCGGCTGGTGTAGGTCAGGCCCCCGGTATGATGCCCGGTTGGCGAACCGCCAAGGGCGGGCACTTCATATGCGGTCAGTGCGGTCATGACGCCGGATGGTGTTTTGACATGACCGATACCGAAATTCGGCGGGGCAATCCGTGCCCGGTCTGCAACCACCAAAAGGAGGATTCCGATGCTTGAGAAATGTGTTCATCACACCATCGACATTGCTGTTGCCGGTGCCCTTTTGGTGGCAGCAGTTTCAGCGTTTTGCTGGCACGCGGAACAGCGCGCCACTATCGAGGTTTGGAAGTCTGACCGAGCCGCCCGACTGACCGTCGCGCGAGACTGACCCCGCCCTTTCAGCGCGTCCTGTTCTTCCTATCATCGAACATCCGGGCGAGATCCGGATAGCCCGCCCCGCATCGGTTGTGCAGGGCCAGCCCGTCCTTTTCTCGGTCGCATGTCTTGGCGATGATCTTGAGCGCCGAGGGCAGCGGCGTGTCAGCACCGACCAGCTCAATGAACCGCTTTTTCGGGTACTGCCCGTACCGCCCGCAGGTCTTGCAGTTGATCCGGACCAGCTCAAACGGATAATCCCAAGCCCTCACAACGTACAACCCCCGGTAGTGCGTTTTTCACGCGGTCTGAAAATCTTCAACCCTTCTATTCTCAGCATCTACCCCACGGGTCCGTTCAGAGCCAGCGTAAAGGCTGGCCGCTCGGTCCCCGTTCGCGCCACCCAACGCGAAGCCGCGCGACTGGCACCGTGCCAAGATCCCGACCGAGACACCCTGACCTGATGTGCGACAGCCGGTCAGCTCGTCGGGTCGCGCGGCTGCAGCCCAGCCGATTTGTTGGCGCACAGACCTGACCGGCAGAGCCAATGCCAACTCGTCGGCACCCGCCGCTAGAGCGTCGGGAAGTTGAGCGCGCCCAGGCGCACGTTAAATGCAGATTGCATTTAACGTGCCGGAAAGTGACGGGCGCTGTTCGGGCAGCCCACGCTTTGCGTGATTGCCCTGCGCCAGTCCACCGGCACCCACGCCTGTTGATTGGAAAAGGGACGGAACCCTTTTCCCGGCGTGGAAATAGCCTCCAAGAGCAAAGTTGCTCCGATCATGATTGGAGAAAATACGGATTTCTCAAATCACATCGGTTTACTCTTGGAGATTATGACAAGATTAGGTGGTTGTGTTACAAATTGCTTTACACTACTTTTGAGCCATGAGCAAAACCGCCGAAACCGATGTCTTTTCCGTTCGAATGCCAGTCGATGCTATTGCTCGATTGGAATCTGCCGTGAAATCCCTCGGAGCCAAAAGTAGGAACCAGGTCATTCAGCGTCTCGTCTATCGTCTGATCGGTTATCTCGATCCTGACCCCGCTGTTGTGGATCTCTGGCAGAAGCACTTGCGGCAGGTTCAGGGTGGGTACACCAATCTCAACCAGCTTGCGAAATCGGCCAAGCGCGGCACGGTGATCTGGACGGATGACGACCGGCGCGATGTCGAAAACCTCCATCGTGCGATCATCCAGCACCGGCAAGACCTGAAGGCGATGATCACAGCAGCGCGTCGCAACCGGGAGCCCGAGTCCGCTATTCGCCGGATCTTGCGTAACGACGATTGGACACCTGAAGAATGAATGTTGCCGCCCGTGATCTGACAGCAGGGGAGTTGCTTGAGCTGGCCTTCCGGGAAGCTCAAAAGGGTGTAGATCAATCCAAGCGTGTCAACCAACAGTTGCAAGTTGCCAAGCGCATGAAGTTCATGGTTTCGCGGGCTTCACCCGTCAAAGCGCGGCTTGGTGCTGTGGTTGGCAAGCCCGAGGCTGTCGTGAAACACGTTCGCAAGGGTGGGGTGAAGAACGCGCAGGAACTTCGACGCCAGATCAATTATCTGACCGTCCGCGCCGAGGGTGTTCTGGATATTCGTGACAACGGTGTGACGCCTCTGGATCGGGATCAGATAAATGATCTGATCGAGAGTTGGGCCGACGATTTCACCGGCAAAACCAACTACGGCTACACGCGCCACATGATCGTGTCCTTCCCTGAAGGGACCTATCCGGAGGCGGCTCACCAGTCCGCTTTGGAGTTTGCGGACCGCGTGTTTGGCAGTGGTGATTTTGGCGATACCTGGGACTATCTGACTGTCTTTCACCAGGACACGAATAACCCTCATGTCCACCTCGTTGTGAACTGTCGGGGCGTCGAACATGGGCAGTGGCTGGCCATGGGAATGACCAGCGACATGAACATTGATGTGTTGCGAACCATCCATGCCGAGACCGCTGAAAAGTACGGGATCGAGCTGACCGCGACGACCCGCCTTGAACGCGGATTGCGGCAGGAAGTCGAGACCGACACATGGAAGGCACAGGCCGGAATGTCGGTTATCGAGAATACCCCTGAAGTCGAGGCTGTTGCCCGCGACAGGGCTGCGGATTGGATGACCTTATCCATCGCAAGAATGTCCGATCTGTTTGACGAGCGCGCCAACGCCGTCAGCGAAAAGATCGAAGAGTTTGCCATCAAGCTCATTGAAGGAGAGGAACCTATGGTATCGAAAATGGAACATCTGCTGGATCAAGCTGATCACTTTGATGATTACGGTGAGCCAGGAGGCCCCGATTACAAATCGCCGGAGTTGATGCGCGAGCTGCGCCGACACATCGAATTGGGAGGCGATGAGGAAACAATCAGCCCTGATCTGAAAGCCCGCGTCGTCCAGCACATTGACGCCCATCAGCACATCGAGGAAAGCGGAGGAACGCTCTCGGCGATGGCCGATATTGTCGATCACAAAGACTATCAAGCGTCCGAAAACTACTCGCCGCCAGCGGTGCGCTATGACGCTTACATGCGCGATACTTTGGGCGAGGATGCCAGTGACAATTGGTCGAAGAAGTCTGCTGAAATCTTGCAGTCCATCGAAAAAATGGAAGGACTGGCGCGCGAGGTTGAAGATCCTCATCTGCGCGTTTCAATGGATATTCAAATAGGTGAGTTGAAAGGGGACGTAGCCAACATGCGGCCCAACGATCCCGACCTTCAAGCCTTCATCATCGAGGACCGCCGGTATTCTACGATGATGGGAATGGGCACCGCTGAAATGGATGTCTTGGACTATCCAGAAGCCGACAAGTGGGCCGCGATCCGTAAGGAGGTTTCTGACGCCGCCGAGAGCTATGGCCTCGATGGCGAGAAATTCATTGCCCGGTTTGGGGATCATGAGAATGTCACGTTGGGCACAACAATGGGATGGCGCAGCGACGACATTGCGACCGCAGCGGCTCACTTCCAGGCTCAAGGATTGTCGGACAGCCACGACCGAGCCGAGGCCGTTGTTGACGAGCTACACCAGCTTGCTTCTTCCAGGATCATCGCAATCTCAGAAGAATTGTCTGATGTTCACGCCCACGCTACTCACCCACTCTTGCAAGGGCGCGGTGACGATACCGGTCATAGCTTGGAGGAGGATGACGGACACAGCCTATAAGGACTTCACCCGGTCTGCCTGATGAGCGCGCCAACGCCGTAGGCAGATCCATCACAGAGTTTTCCATCAACTCGCAAAGGAAAAACTATGGTTTCGCGTACAGACTATCTTTTGAACGAAGTCGAACACTTCGCACCCTATTCCCAATTTGATCAATCCGCCCCGCGCGAGGATCGCGTTTCAGAGCAGATCGACATCATCAAGAAAGAACAGCAGGCGATGGGCTTTGATCGTGCAGCCATCGCTTCAAAGAGCTTCGACATCGAGGACCAGGCCAGCCAGCGCGTAATTGAGCATATCGGCCAAGCTGACCTGATCAATGAACTTAAGATCGAAATTGAAACCGCTGAGAGGACGGGGGAACCCGTGGACTTGGCGGATATGCGTGTTCTGGTTGCTCAGCACATGAGCGAGGCGCAAGAATATGATCTGCATCACCCTTACTACTCGTCCCTAGCGGATCTGACTGAAGATAAGGATTTTCAGGATTCCGACGACTACCAGTCGCCCGGTGATCGCTATGTTCAGTATATGCAATCCGCTCTGGGTCAGGCCGGTTTCGAGAACTACGAACAGCAGACCAAGGACATCGTGAACTCCATCGAGAACATGGAGGCTCTTGCACGAGATGTCGAAGATCCGCATCTGCGTGCTGCAATGGATGTGCAGATCGGAGCGCTGAAGGGCGATGTTGCCGAGCTACGCCCATACGACACTGACCTGCAAGCATACACTGTTGCCGACGACAGTTACACCACGTCCATGAATGCGGCCGAGTTGGACAACCTGGACCCGTCCGAGGCCGAAAAATGGCTGGCAGTGCGTGACGACATTGTTGCAACCGCCAACAGCTTCGGACTCGATGGAAACAAGTTCCTGGCCCGCTACAACGATCATGACAGCGTTTCAGTCGGCACCACGGCGACTTGGCGAGACGCGGACATTTCCACCGCTGCCGCCCATTTTAACAGCCAAGGTGTTCCGGACAGCTACGAGCGCGCCGAGGCCGTTGTCGGTGAGCTGCACCAAGTTTCATCCAGCAACATTGCCGCCGTGGTGCAAGAGATTGCCCATACCCGCGAACAGGCCACCCACGTCCATGAAGATGACGGTCATAGCCTTTAACCACGGAGGACATGATAGATGATTGTTCGCATTCTGATCTTGCTCGCCGCCGTCGCAGGGACTTGGTACGCAACCAAAACGCACACAGAAAAGCGCCTCACAACTGAGTGGCGGCTGGCGGTAGTGAAATGCGTTGCTGGGAACAGCGAAATTTCTGGACTGGAACAATGCGTCGTCCAGGCCGCACGACCACCGGCTACGGCTTCTCGTGCAGGAGGCCAATGATGTTGGCGACAAACCAAAACCATTGTGCAGTGCATTCAACTGCACAGATTGCGCCGATGATGGGGCATAACAACCCGCCTCCTGAGAGGGTCATCAAGCCGTCGCCCGCCAGTGTTTTCGGGCTTCGGGCTGCATGGCTTCGGTTCGCGGAAAAGAGGGAGATAGTGCGTCTTGCCAAACTACACGTCAGGATCGAGCGAAAGGAGCAAGCTCTGAAGGAACTGCGGGCCGAACGCACCACAATCATGAATCGGTGTATCCGTAGAATGCGCCGCGCCTCTGGCAAGAACTGAAGATATACGGCCGCGTACAAGAAGGGTACCAATGAGTGAACCAAATTTCGGTTCAGGTATTTCGCAATAACCAGATTGTAGATCTGGTCACAACAAGCATGATTTCAGTGGCCCGCAAAGGTGAGTCAGTCACGTTCGAAAGAAGGGTCGAAGACCTCTCAGACCTTCGGCACGAGTTATGCCCGAAAGTTGGTGATGACCTGAAGCGGGCGTTCTCGGCAACTGAGGTGTCCGTCAGAACAAGTCTGAAATTCACATGTCAATGGCAGGTCGCAAGGGGCGCAGATTGCGCCCCCGCTTTAGATCAAATCAAGAATGTGTCTTCCTGCGATTGATCGAATGTTGCTGCGACGAAAGCATCATGATCAAGCGTTGTGCCATCGGCAAACACGAATTCATCTAGTCGATGTAAGCCTTGGTTTGAATTGGTGTACTCGCTTAGTACAGTTATTGAGCCAGCAGTACCTTCAATGCCAATCACCAAATCATCAACGCCATCTGCATTTATGTCAGAGCGGAAACTGAAGACATCTGCCTGATCAATGCCCTCCCCGAATACCAGCCGGTCGTTTTCCTGGTAGTTGGTGGAGTACTCGTTGATGGTGTCGTTGCCTTCGCCACCCCGGAACACATAGTCGTCGCTCGCCCCGGACCCGTCGAAGTGATCGTCCCCGTCGGTGCCCAGTGTTGCGACGCGGAATGCGTTGCGGTC
>NZ_JBXWTH010000060.1:0-3393 GCF_059613825.1 Ruegeria sp. SATB027 | reverse complement strand
GCCTTTAACAATATGACTTGGAAAATGGCCGCATAGGGTCAATAGTGAAACTGTCCGGAAACAGGGACGAAGTCCACTTTGACCCTGTTTCAACATGGCTTGACTGGGTTCGAGAAGGGTTATTTCGACGGGTGACCCGTGAATAGCGACCCAGGCTTCTGCAAACGAGGCCGTCCCGGCACCGATATCAACAACCCGACTGTTATGCTCTGTCGCGAGCTGACTTGCTGACAGAAAACCAAGATACGCATCGTAATAACCAAGAGCACGCATCTTATCCCGCCATTTTGGTGCAGCGGTATCATAGCGCCGTGTGGTGTCAGACTTGGTCTTGCCCATTGGCTGGCTTGCTCTCAGTGCCTACCACTCATGGAATGCGCAGATGGAAACTGACCCACTGAAGAAAGCGGGCCAGTTTCGCCAAACGTCAGTTTCATCAGATCAGCGCAAGTATCCGCGCCGGACCTCCGGTGCCGCCTGCGTGTTTCGGTGCGCCAATAACAAGTGTTGCGCCTGACGCGGGTACCTGATCCAGATTGGCCAGGCATTCGATCCCGAACCGGCCGGATGGCAACCAGGCATAATGGGTGGCGAAATCCGCAGACATGCCGTGATCCAGTGACAAGGTGTCAACGGCAATAGACCGGGCTCCGGTTTCCTCCATCAGCATCTGCGCAGCTTCAACGTGAAAGCCCGGGTAATGCTGCGCTTCACCGTCGAAATTGCGGAACGCGTCCGTTGCCGTTTTGCCAGCCCACCCAGAGTGCATGGCGACACAAGCGCCGTCTGGTATATCGCCATTGGCGGCTATCCAGGCTTTCAGGTCATCAGGGGTTAAACGCGTATCGGCGTCTTCTGCTGCGCGGGCAGCGATATCGACCACGCAAAGTGGTGCAACCAGATATGAGACCGGGATTTCATCGACCGAAGCCCCATCCGCAGAAAAGTGCAGCGGGGCATCTATATGCGTGCCCGTATGCTCATTGATCGACAAATTGAACAGATTGAATCCGTGTTCCGCGAAATTGAATGCCTGTTCGGCCGAGATACCCGGCTCTCCGCCCCAGGTCGGGAACTCCGGGCTGAGCGTGTGGGTCATGTCTTGGACACCGCCATGCCCCGCGGCCAGTGCGGCCGGTGCCATAGCCCCGGTTGCGGCAGCCGCAACACCCGATGCCGCCGCGGCTTTGAAGAACCCGCGCCGGGACAGCATCCTGTCTTTTACGGCGTTCATTACACAGATATCACACATTTTTCGTCCTCCCGTTGCGGCCACGCGGCTGCAAAAACAGGCCCGCCACACTGTTGATCGCGTATGGTGCCTGTCTGACAGAGTGCAGTTTTGGACCCGCAGTTGTAAAGACTGCAGGCAGACAACTCGGCTGTTGTCCTCGTTCAGAGCCAGCTCTGAATGAACCGTATATCCCCAACGAAATGTTCGAGCACTGAGAGTTGGCTCAGGTCGTGACAACCGCTGAAAGCGGGCAGAGCGCGGCACAATCCGCCTGTCTGGGCCTGTCGCCACTCGGAACGTTACAATCACGTCGCTCAAACGTGACGCCTGTTTCCATGGGTCTGTGCTATCAGCACCCTAAGTCTGTAATGACAAACAAATACGACGGAGACCTAAATGGCGCATCGCTGGACCAATACATTGACACATGCCGACGTAACGCCACGGGCGGCGTTCCTGAGCCGGCGGCAGGTCATGGCCGGGATGGCGGGTGTTGGTGTGGCGGCAATGGGCCAACCAGCTGCGGCGCAGGATGCGCTGGAGCCGAACACCTGGGATGAGATCACGAGTTACAACAATTATTATGAGTTCGGGACCGGAAAAGATGACCCGGCGAAATATGCGCATACGCTGGTAACCGAACCCTGGAGCGTAAAGATTGACGGTCTGGTCGATCGTCCTGGTGAGTATGATTTCAAGGACATCCTGTCCGAGATGACGATCGAAGAACGCATCTATCGCTTCCGTTGCGTTGAAGCCTGGTCGATGGTCGTACCATGGAACGGGTTCGAACTGGCCGATCTTCTGAACATGGCGGGGGTGAAAGAGGGCGCGAAATACGTAGCGTTCGAAACGGCCCACCGCCCGGATGAGATGCCGGGAACGCGCTATCCCATTCTGGAATGGCCCTATCGCGAGGGTTTGCGCCTGGACGAGGCGATGCATCCGCTGACGATCATGGCCACTGGTATCTATAACAAGCCGATTCCAAATCAGAACGGCGCGCCTTTGCGTCTGGTCGTGCCGTGGAAATACGGGTTCAAATCGATCAAGTCCATTGTCCGGATCACGCTTACTGAAGAAGAGCCGCCCACCAGTTGGAATATGGCCAATTCGCGAGAATACGGGTTTTATAGTAATGTAAACCCGAACGTGGACCATCCGCGCTGGTCGCAAGCCTCCGAACGTGAAATCGGCGGCGGCCTGTTTGCCTCGCGCAAACCGACGCTGATGTTCAACGGTTATGAAGAAGAGGTCGCCAGCCTTTATGAAGGTATGGATCTGGCCAGGAACTACTAGAATCATGCAGGCCATCAATCAGACACTCCGGCGTATTCCGGTATGGGCCGTTTATCTGATGGGCGCGCTGCCCGCGCCCTGGCTGTTCTATCTTGGCCTGACTGGCGGTTTGGGAATCGAACCGATTGAGGCGCTGGAACACCGCTATGGCGAACTGGCTTTACAGTTGCTGATTGCCGGGCTGGCCATCACATCCTTGCGCCGATTTGTGGGCTTGAACCTGATGAAGTTCCGTCGGGCCATTGGGGTGCTGACTTTTGTATATGTCAGCCTGCATCTCCTTGTCTGGCTGGTTCTGGACGTTCAGCTTCCCAGCCAGATTTGGGCGGATATCCTCAAGCGTCCTTATATTACCGTTGGAATGGGGGCGTTTCTTTTGCTGTTGCCTCTGACGGCAACATCCAACAACTGGTCGGTGCGCCGACTGGGGCCGCGTTGGCGCAGGCTGCATTGGCTGGTGTACCCGGCCGCTTTGCTGGGCAGCCTGCATTATGTGATGCTGGCAAAAGGGTTTCAGATCGAGCCGCTGATCTATTTGGCAGCTATCGTCATTCTTCTTGCCCTTAGGTTGCCGATTCCAAGCCTGTCACTCCAGTCCAACACAGCAGATTCTGCCTGACTCGGGGCCGAGTCTGTGGGTAACGTTGAAAGTAAGGCGGTAGGTTAGGGCGCCACGTCTGCGTTTCCGAAGATTGCGGCGTGATTTTGCTTGGTTAAGAGGCTTTAAGCAAATGAAATTTAATAATAATTTTTAAAATTAGGAATTTTCTTTGATTTTGTGCTTTTTCCGCTTGCGGGTTTTGAGAGTAATACTTAGAACCCCCTTCACCGGCGCAGCTGAGGTTGGCCTGACGGACTGG
>NZ_JBXWTH010000059.1:0-15640 GCF_059613825.1 Ruegeria sp. SATB027 | reverse complement strand
GGCCTTTAACAATATGACTTGGAAAATGGCCGCATAGGGTCAATAGTGAAACTGTCCGGAAACAGGGACGAAGTCCACACTGCTTAATGGCGAGGTCTTCTACTCGCTATGTGAGGCCCAAATCCTGACCGAACAATGGAGGAAACACTACAACACCAAACGACCCCACAGTGCTCTGGGCTACCGCCCACCAGCACCGGAAACCATCGTCCCGATGGAACAAAGGCCAATCATGCACTAACATTCAATCTGGACCACTCAGGTGGGGCTGATCAAGGGCGAGGACTATTTCTCACTACCGACAGAATTAAATAGGGCTTGACCGAACTGGGGGTTGGCATTCAATGATGTCAATACCGCCGTATCGTTGGAGGGGCAAATGCTGAGCTTTAGGACGCTTCTCGCGACCACCGCACTGGTGGTTGCGACAATGGTTTCAGAAACCGCCACTGCAGATGGCTCCGACAGCCCGATCGCAGATTGGACGGCCTATGGAAAATTTGTGGATGAGCAGGGAAACATTACACTGCCGAAGAATTTTGTGGAAACCTGGGTGCATATGGGCACATGGGCAGTGGTCGAAGAGGACCTGATCCCAGATCTTCATAGCGTCTATGCGCCGATCGAAGTGATCAAATTCTACCGTGAACATGGCGATTTCGCAGATGGTGCGATGCTGATCAAGGAAGTACGGCATGCACGCGGCGCCGACCACACGACCGGCCGCGCCTTCTGGGCAACGGACGAGGTAATCGTCTGGTTTGTGATGGTCAAGGACACTCAGAACCGGTTTCCCGACAACCCGATCTGGGGCGACGGCTGGGGTTGGGGCCTGTTCAACGGCGACGATAAGGAAACACAGATTTCCGATGACTACACCGAGGAATGCCTTGGTTGCCATATCCCGGTCGAGCATCTAGATTACAGCTATATCTATGCCTATCCGGTACTAGGCGAAAAGCTGGATCAATATGAGCCTAACGAGGTATATGATACCCATGCAGTCGAAGAGAATAACATCAACCCAGCCAACGATCTGGCGCTGATTGAGCGTGGTGAAAAAGTCTATAAGCGCTGCAAGACCTGTCATTCGCTAGAAGCCGGTAAGCATAAATCCGGGCCATCTCTGGCGGGCGTTTTAGGACGCCAGGCGGGCAGCGCCGAAGGTTTCAACTATTCCGATGCGATGAAAAACTCCAACGTGACGTGGAACGCCGAAACACTCGATGCCCATCTGGCAGACGTGAAAAACTTCATTCCGGGCAACCGCATGGGCAAAGTTTATCCGGCAGGCGTGTCCAGGGCTGGAGACCGTCAGGCTATCATCGAGTTTCTTAAGACGCAGTAATGCCGACCGATCCCGCGCCACGAAAGCCGTTTTCCATCCGGATACTGCATTGGGGGGTCGTGCTGCTGTTTGTGACCGCATTCGCCACCGGTGAAACGGCGTTCAGATTTGATCTGGACATGCGCATCAGAACGCGAGACGCATTATTTTCAGCCCATCGCCTAAGTGGGATAATGGCAGCGATTCTTCTACTGGTCTGGAGGGGAATCAGGATTCTTGGGCCAAAACCTATGCTTCGCGAACCGGTCCAAAACCTCCCAATTTCGCTCTTTCACACTGCTCTGTGGCTTGCCGCGCTGTTGACACCGGTATTGCCATGGATTGCACGAAGCCTGGATGGCAGGTTGCAGGAACTTTACTCGATTTTGCCTGTGTTCAATCTAGTGTCCCACCCAACGACCCCCTGGACGTATTGGCTGCTCGCACAACACAAGACGATGTCCACGCTGTTGCTCTATGGCCTTGCGGTTCACATCATCGGCGCGCTTTTCCATTGTGTTGTGAGGCGCGATTCGGTCTTGTCATCAATGTTTTTCGGACGCGGAGGATCAAAAGAAAACCCGTTGGAGTCGCGTCAAATGGACCGGTCGTAACTTTCTGCCATTTTCAGAATCTGCCGTACTTCCATGGCGCAGGCCGATCCTGCAATCGCCACCAAAGTGACCTGACGCGACAGTTTCATGTCTTCAACAGGCTTAAGCACCAGCCCCGGTACGATTGCGGAACGTTCCGGGACCGTGCATACGCCCAACCCCGCAGCAACCAGTTGCTGCGCCCAATCCTCTCGTTCGGATCGAACCCTCGGCCGCATGACAGCATCGCGATCCATAAAATGTGCTATAACCCGAGATCGGAATTCGCAAAATATCCGGTCAATATAGGTCTCGTGAGACATCGCCTCCACCGGTATCTCGTCAAACTGAGCAAGCTTGTGAGTCTCTGCCAGCCCAAGCCTCATGAACTCCTCGTAAAGCGGCACCGCCGTCAGCTTGAAATTCTGTCCGGGCGGATCGGTCAAGATGCAGGCATCATATTTTCCAGACAAAACTTCGGCTTCGGACTCCTTTTCTTTCATCGGAGCCAAATGCAGATCAACATCCGGTAGTTGTGCAAGCACGTGCGAGATGAACGAAGAGAAGGCAGCGGGGGCGATTGTTGTAGCGATACCAACGGTTACAACCCGGTGGCGTCCGCTGACCGAATTCTCGGCAAGGTCACGGATGTTGTTGAGCAGGGCCTCGACCCGCATGAACTCGATCTGCAAATCGCGGCCAAGCGCGGTCAGACGACTGTCCTTGCCATCCCGATAAATGAGCGGCCCGCCTAATTCGTCCTCCAACCGTTTGATCGCTTTCGTCAGGCTCGGCTGGGCCACACCGCTTCGCCGGGCGGCCTCGGTGAAATTCAAGGTTTCGGCAAGGTGTATGAAGTAGTTTATTTGCTTAAGATCCAAGTTTTACCGCCTATCCATTGAGACACCTTACAAGGTGCAGTTTTCAAGAATAGAAGCAAGTCACTCGAGAATCTGGAGTCTAATCGTCCTGGTCGGCTTGTGGGGGGAAGAGAATTGCGCTGTGCCGCTGCGGGGACATTGCGTAGAGTTTGTATCGTTGCTGACCGAAGGAATTCCCCGGGGCCGATAAATGCCTGACGTCAGACAGGCAAAAAATTGAAATCTTATCAAAATCCCCCATATGGGTACTATGAACAAACAATCCCACAATGAATTTCGTGAGCTCGGCCATGTCTGCTGGATGCGGGACTATGAGATGGCAGTCAGACTTGCTGCCGGGACGAACAAACCTATCCTCTTGCTGTTTCAGGAAGTCCCCGGTTGCGCCGGGTGCGTGAACTTCGGCCATGACGTGCTTGAACAGCCGCTGTTGGTCGAGCTTATCGAAAACAGCTTTGTTCCCCTGGCAATTTTCAACAATCGGCCAGGGCCTGACGCGGAGATACTGAATAGTTTCAACGAAATGGCCTGGAACTATCCGGTCATGTATTTTCTGGATGCGCAGGGCCAGCAGATCGTTCCCAAGCTGTCGAACCGCTATGACCCGATCGGTCTTTACGAGAAACTGGTCGCGGTTCTTGAGAAACGCGGCACAGACATCCCCGAATATGTCAGGCTGCTGCACAGTGATTTATTGGTCGAATATGGGCTGGCGCGGTCCAGTATTTTTGCAACGCCATGCTTCTGGTCGGGTGAGACGACCCTGGCCCAGCATCCAGCGGTGCTGACAACCGAAGCCGGTTGGGTCGACGGTGAAGAGGTGGTCAAAGTGCATTTCGACCCGGAGCATCCGGATGCAGCAACGCTTGAACGGTATGCGATGACCGAGGGATTTCCCGTCGTTTGGTCAAAAGGCTACAGGCCGGACCGAACGCCTCAATACTATCTCAGCAAATCCCGCTACGCGGATTTGCCACTCAGCCGGGCTCAGCGCACGCGTCTCAACCTTGCAATCCCCTACAAAGACAATCCAGAGGGGTATCTCAGCCCTGGCCAGTTCAAACAGCTATCAGGGAATTGAGCGTCCCGGATTCGTGGGGCGCTGGCCTACTCTCCGTACCGTTCCGTTTTGACCTTGAGCGGGTCGATCCCTGCATCGACAAAACAATGTGCAAGCGCCTCGACAAACGCATTTGATCCGCAGACATAGACAGTCGACGGATCAGGCGCGTGTGCGCCCATCAGATAAACCACCTTTTCGCAACTGAACCGTCCCGTGATGTCGCCATCGCGCTCGGGCGCCTCGCGGGTAACCGCCCGGATGTAAGTCAGGTTAGGGTTGCGGTTTGCAAGTTCTTCAAGTTCATCTCCCGCGATCACATCAAGGTTGCAACGCGAGGACTGCAGCAGAATCATCTTGTCTTTGTGACCGGCATCTGTGTGGACCCTGGCAATCGACAAAAACGGTGCGACACCCGATCCGCCTGACAGGAGCACGGTATTGCCTTGCATCTCTGGTCCCCAGATGAAATGCCCGCCAAGCGGGCCGCGAATTTCGACCTGGGTTCCGACTTTCGCATAACCGTGGAAGAAGCTGGAAACCTCTCCGTCCAACAACAGCTCAATGGCCAGAGCGTAGCTGCCGGTTTCGGCTGGTGACGAGGTGATCGAATAGCTGCGCTCAGCACGGTAGCCATCGGGCGCGGTCAGCCGGACATCCAGGTGTTGTCCCGCCATGAATGGCTGAAAACCATCGCATTCAAACACCACTCGGTTAACCCGGGGCGTCAATGGGGTGATCTCGGTAATCGTTGCGAGGTGCCATTTGCTGTTATGTGGAATACTGTCAATCATCGCGTCAATCGTCCGTAAATCTCTGTTCGGCCCAGGGGTCACCGTAGTTGTGATAGCCTGCGCGTTCCCAAAAGCCTGGTTGATCATTGGTTGTGAAACTGATGGCGGTCAGCCATTTCGCCGACTTCCAGAAGTATAGATGCGGGACCACCATTCGGATCGGTCCACCGTGATCGGCCGGAATCGCGTCGCCATTATATTGCGTGGCGATCAGAGCCTTGTCGCCACGAAGGTCCGCAAGAGGCAGGTTGGTGGTATAGCCGTCAGCACTGTAAAAGCGCACAAATTCAGTCGGTGGCTCATCAATGCCCGCGGCTTCCAAAAGATTGTCGAAGGTAACACCCTTCCACTTGGTGTCCAGCTTGGTCCAGCGGGTCACACAGTGAATATCATGGGTCATATTGGTTTGTGGTAAAGCATTGAATTCCCCCCAATTCCAGGCCGCCGCTACTTCGGTCCCAGCCCGTAGCTCCAACTGCCATCTGGTCATATCCATACGTGGAGTTGGCCCAATCGACAGGACGGGAAACCCATCCACCCTGGATTGTCCCGGCGGGATTCTCTTCTCCAGATCCGCGTCACGCCGCCGCCCAAAAAAACCTTCTGTAATCATCTGACTTTTGATCCCTTGCTAGATATCCTGACCATAAACGCAGTCCGGTGAAACACGTCTGCACTTCGAAATTTGAAACACTGCCGCCAACTCGGCATCCGACACGCAGCTTTGCGCGATGAACCAATGACCAGCCAGCCAAAGTACATCCAGTATAGCAAGTGGTAAAACGAAGTGGAATGAAAACTATAGCCCTCAGGCATTTCACAAACCATACTTGGAAACCTATCTTTAGTTCAACCGAACAGAAGGAGGTCGCTATGAAATACCAAAAATCCGAAGACGCTGTCGCAAAGCTGACGCCGGAACAATACAGGGTAACACAACAGGACGGCACCGAACGTGCGTTCACCGGTGAGTATGACAAACACTATGAGCCGGGAATCTATGTCGATGTCGTTTCGGGTGAGCCGCTGTTTGCCTCATCGGCTAAGTTCAATTCGGGTAGTGGATGGCCATCATTCACCAAGCCTATTGATAACGTAACCGAGCTTCAGGACGCATCGCTTGGGATGGTCCGCACCGAGGTTCGCTCTAAACATGGTGACAGCCATCTTGGGCATGTGTTCAACGATGGGCCGCGTGACAAGGGCGGGATGCGTTACTGCATCAACTCCGCCAGCCTGCGGTTCGTACCAAAAGACCAGATGGAAGCCGAGGGGTATGGCGAATACCTCGATCATGTGGAGGAAAGCTAATGACTGAACGCGCTGTTCTGGCCGGTGGTTGCTTCTGGGGAATGCAGGATCTGATCCGCAAACTCCCGGGCGTAGAATCCACCCGTGTGGGATACACAGGTGGTGACGTGAAACACGCCACCTATCGCAACCACGGCACCCATGCCGAAGGGATCGAGATCATCTTTGATCCCGAGAAAACCAGCTATCGGGAACTTCTGGAGTTCTTCTTCCAGATTCACGACCCCTCGACGATGAACCGTCAGGGAAATGACGTCGGTACAAGCTACCGCTCGGGCATCTACTACACGTCCGAGGAACAAAAACAGGTGGCTCTGGACACCATTGCCGATGTCGATGCCTCGGGTCTTTGGCCGGGCAAGGTGAAGACCGAAGTGAGAGAGGTCGGTGACTTCTGGGAAGCCGAGCCTGAGCACCAGGATTACCTGGAGCGGTTCCCCAATGGCTACACCTGCCATTTCCCGCGATCCGGTTGGGTTCTGCCCAAGCGCGCGGCGGCAGAATAGAAAAGTCACCCTGCAGCCTGGCAACCAAGTCAGGCTGCATGTTTCCAAGGAGTAAAAGGAAGTGACCGACCTAGAAAGGTTAGAAATGAGTGGTGATGGTCGGTCCAACGCATGTGCATTGGTCTTTGGCGAGATACGTGAGAAGCTATACCCTCTGGAAAACGACGAGCGGAAGCGATGCTACTTGGCGATCGCAGGAGATTTGGCCGAGGAGGTTGCTTATGAAATGGCCGCATCGGACCCAAAAGGTGCTCCGGTTACCCGGCTAATTCTACTGGCCGCAGAACTCCAAAAGCTCTCAGAACGAATCAAAGGAAAAAGGACCTGAATGGTCAGTTCGTATTGTAATGTGTAAACTGACGCTCAGCAAACTGTCGACCGGGCCATCAGAAGAGAGAAGAGAGTTGAATGCACATCGCGGTGATTGGAGACGGGGCATCAGCGGCGGCGTTGGTCGAAACAGCAAGGCTAGGCCCTAATGATCAGTTGACCATCATCGGCCCGAATGTGGGGCAATTCGGTCGAGGGCTGGCATATGCGGATCACGACCGAACCAAACCTTGGCGGTATTCATACTTGATGAACTCGCCAAGCGAGGCTTTCGGGGAGGGCTTTGCCGCATGGGTTGCGCAGACATGGCCCGAGCTTCGCCAGGAAGCTCGTGGCTACCGGCCTGACTGGCTTGAGTTCAACGCCCGGCATTTTAGCCAGGGAGACTTTGGGGCGGTGTTCGCACCGCGTGCTTTCTATGGTCAGTGGTTAGTGGACCGATCTCGTGCCAGGCTTTCCCGGCTCTATAACGATGGTGTCGAGGTAAGAGTAAGAACCGGTATCGCCGCCAGTCTGACCCCTGCCGGCAAGAAATTTCGGATCACGCTTTCCAACGGAGAGGTGATCCATGCGGACCGGGTGGACGTGGCCACCGGAGCCCCCGGAACCCAGAGATTCGGGTCCGATGCAGGCCCAACGGCGTTCACGACGCTTTATGGCAATGAAGACGCCATTGCCGAGGTTCTGGCGCCCGGGCAGACCGTTACCTGCCTGGGGGGCAATGCAGCGATGCTGGATGTCTTGCGCTTCCTGCAGGCCGTCATGGACGAACGCAACATCCTTCTTCGCGTCATCAGGCGCGGGGGAGAGCCTGAGCCTTTGCTGCTGACGCGGCCCAGGAAGGCCCCTGTCCGGCCAGAAATCACCGGCCCGTTCAAAGCGTCGGATGATCTGGTCGCTGCGGTCGATGACGAAATCGAACGGTTTCGCGCGTCAGGTGCGCGCATGGCCGAAATCAGGCCCGGGTTCCTTGCCTGGGGAGAAAGAATGCCGCTGGCAGGTGTGCTGCCTTCACTCACGGAGCGGCGTCGTGTGCTTCCTCTGCTTGAGCGCCGCTTTCGCAGAGGGACGCATGACAGCATTGCGGATTATCGGCGGCTGCGGGACGCCGGTCAGATTGAAGAGATGATCGGTGAGATTACGTGGGTCTATGCCGAGGCGCGGGGAAAGGTTCGGATATGCGTCAACATCGCAGGCGGGCAACAGGAGCTGACTGTTCCGCTCGTGATCAACACCTCGGGACGGGGCGATCAACTCGCTCTGGACCTGCTGACATCGGGAATGGTCCGGGACGGCCTCCTGAGTCTGAACGAAAGCAAGACCGGTATCACTGTCTATGCCGAACTGAAAACCAATGTCGAGGGTGTCAGATACCTGTCGCCCGCGATCACTGAAATCGGCGGAGAGCCTTTGACTTTCCCGCTTTATGACGTCTCGGCTCTTCAGCGCCTGGCGTCTGAGGCAAATGCCTCTACCTGAAACCGTTCGGCATTTGGCTGAATATAGAACCGAAAAAGGAGCAGACATGCAATTCGGAGGACTTCACAACAAGGCAAGAGAACTGCGCGTCAATGACTGGATCGATGCCGATGGCAGTCCAATGGACAACCCCGTTCGCCTGAACGATCTGGGGGAAGGGTACAAGATCATCTATTGCTTCCAACACTGGTGCCCCGGGTG
The DNA here is from genome assembly GCF_059613825.1 of Ruegeria sp. SATB027. Classification (NCBI taxonomy): domain Bacteria; kingdom Pseudomonadati; phylum Pseudomonadota; class Alphaproteobacteria; order Rhodobacterales; family Roseobacteraceae; genus Ruegeria; species Ruegeria sp. SATB027. The sequence continues at coordinate 7,158 of NZ_JBXWTH010000059.1, read as the reverse complement.
TCACTCTCGCGGGTTTCCGACGCTTAAGTACTTGCATGATAATCTCTTTGGCAAAGGTTTTGGATTTGCCGTGATCCAGACAGTCTTTGAAGGTGCGGATACCAACACCCATGACAAGTTGCGGGTCAATCAGGAACAATATGGTCTGAAAGTCCCATTTGGCCATGATACCCCCCCCGAAGGCGAGCGGTACCCGACATTTATGGAGGATTATCGTTCCGGCGGCACGCCTTGGTTCACGGTGATCGACCCCGACGGGAACGTCGTTTACGCCGATTTCCGGCTTGATCCGGAAAGATTTCTGAAAGCACTCGGCGCAGATGGCGTTGAGTTCGAGAAGACCGCCTAACTGGAATCGGGGAAGCCAGTATCCGGCTTCCCCACCCTTTGCAAGATGCCACGCAATGAATCAGGTAAGGTCCCAATGACAAACGAACCGGTATTCTCTTTCGACAACAGCTATGCACATGACCTTGAGGGGTTTTATGTTCCCTGGAAGGGAGACAAGACCCCAAATCCGGAAATCCTCAAACTGAACTCGGGGCTTGCGCAGGATCTCGGGCTTGATGCCGGTCTACTGAACACGGCCTCGGGCGCCGCATTCCTGAGTGGTGCCGCAGAGCCGGAGGGGAGCATGCCGCTCGCCATGGCTTATGCTGGGCACCAGTTTGGAGGCTTCTCGCCACAGCTGGGCGACGGGCGTGCCATTCTGGTGGGAGAGATCATCGACCGGAATGGCAATCGGCGGGATATCCACCTGAAGGGTTCGGGCCGTACGCCGTTTTCGCGCGGTGGTGACGGAAAGGCCGTGATCGGACCGGTTCTGCGCGTATATCTGATCGCTGAAGCCATGCATGCCCTTGGTATTCCTACGACCCGTGCCCTGGCGGCGACGCTGACGGGCGAGGAAATCGAACGCAACGGTTATGAGAAGGGGGCCGTGCTTGCCCGCGTTGCCGCGTCACATCTTCGGGTCGGAACCTTTCAGTTCTTCGCGGCGCGGGATGAAACCGACAAGGTCCGGCAACTCGCCGACTATGCCATCGTGCGCCACTATCCCGATATCGGCGACCGGGACGACAGGTGTCTGGAATTTTTCCGCCGGGTTCGCGATGCGCAGGCCGCACTCGTCGCGCGATGGGTTCTGGTCGGATTTGTCCATGGCGTGATGAATACTGACAACACGACAATCTCTGGTGAAACGATCGACTATGGCCCCTGCGCATTTATCGACAGCTATGATCCTAAAGCGGTGTTCAGTTCCATCGACCAACACGGTCGCTATGCATATGGAAACCAACCGACCATAGCGCAGTGGAACCTGTCCCGCCTGGCAGAAACCCTTATTGATCTGGTCAATCCCGATGACAGCGACGATGCCATCAGGCAACTGACCAACGAGGTCAATGCGTTCCCAGCGCATTATCAACAGGAATGGCTGTCAGGAATGCGCGCCAAGCTGGGGTTCGCCAAGGAACTACCCGAAGATATCGGCCTGGCCAACGACCTGCACGCAGCAATGGAGGGGAATAATGTCGACTATACCGGGTTCTTCCGCGCACTGGCTGATGCTGTTCGTGGCAACAATGAACCGGTGCGGGCGTTGTTCGACACACCCCAGACCGCATTCGATACATGGCTTGAACGGTACCTGCGGCGTTGTGGACATGAGGATGTGGACGCCGCCGCAAGAGCCCGATTGATGGACCAGGTCAATCCCTTGTATATCCCGCGCAATCACAAGGTTGAAGAAGCCCTGAAAGCCGCGGCTGAAGATGATATGGGCCCCTTTTACCGCTTGCTCGGGGTTTTGATGAACCCGTTTCAACGACACGATGGTGCCGAGCCCTACGCCGAACCTGCGCCAGAGGGTTTCGGCAAGTATCAGACCTTTTGCGGGACGTGAACCGCCAGTTCCCCGAAGAGATCAGCGATAACGCTGTTCTTTCCAGGGATCGCCATAGTTATGATAGCCCAGTTTTTCCCAATACCCTTTGTAATCGAACTGAGAAAAATGCAGACCTCTAAGCCACTTGGCGCTCTTCCAGAAATAAAGCCGCGGCGCAACCAGACGTACCGGCCCGCCATGGGCCGTTTCCAGGGGTTTGCCGTCGAAATGAGTGGCAACCACGGCCTGACCGCCGCGCAGGTCCTTGAGATGCAGATTGGCCGTGTAGTCGCTATCCGCCCTGGCCAGAACGAACCGCGCCTCGGGCGCGGGTTTCACAAGGTCGACCAGCACATCAATGTCAACTCCACGCCAGATCGTGTCGAGCTTGGACCACTTTGTTACACAATGGATGTCTGTTTTAAACTCGCGGGAGGGTAAATCATTGAACGCAACCCAATCCAACGTCACGGGATTCGCGACTTCCCCGTCCAGTGTCAGGGACCAATCTTCTTTCCGCGCGGTCCTTGGAGTACCTGCTGTCATCACGGGAAATTTCTGCGTAACGATCTGGCCCGGCGGAATTCGGGGTTGGTCGCTAGTATCGTTGTTCATGTTATTGCCTGTCTAAAAAAGAAAAACCACACATCAACAAGAGGATATCACGTATGAACCTGTTTGCCGATACTGCCGTCGAGGCTGTAACCGCGTTGATCGAAAGCGGATATGACAACGACTTTCGCATTCGTGACGGGAAGCTTGTGAATGTGACCAATGGCGAAGCTGTTTCGCCGGAAGACGCCGTCATCAAGGCCAGCTTTCGATATGTCACCGACCCGACTGAAGAAGACGCGTCCCACATCTATGCCCTTAGTCTGCCGGATGGGACCAAAGGCTTTTTGATTGACGCCTTGGATATCGAGGCCGAGGGCATCCTGCACGGCCTCGGCAATACAAAGCCCTCTCATAGGGTCGAGGAGGTCGACAATGCAGACTACCGCTATGGTCTGCGAAAGATACGAAAGTCAGAATTCAATCAGGATCCGGAACGTTATGTTCTTCGCTTGGGGTTTCCTGATTTCCCAGAATGTCCTTTCGGGGAAGAATATTCGGTTCTAGGTTTTGACACTGCGCGGCAGGAATATGTCTGGCTGGTTTCAAGCATCCTTCGCGATGATCGCCTGGCCCGCGTTCCCTATCAGGAACTCCAGACCGATGAATGATACGGAAAGGGCAGGAAATGCATCATTATGACAGCGTAATCATCGGTTCGGGACAGGCGGCGCCGTCTCTCGCGGTCGAGCTTGCCAAACGGGGGCAGAGCGTGGCGCTGATCGAAGGTGACCGTTTGGGCGGAACTTGCGTCAACAGTGGCTGCACACCCACAAAAACCCTCCGCAAATCGGCTCGCGTGGCGCATCTGGCCCGCCGTGCCGGAGAGTTCGGCGTATCCGTCGGACCGGTGGAGGTAGATTTCACCGCAGCCATGGCCCGTATGAATAAACGGGTGGACATGGCAAGGCGCGGCCTGACAGCCTGGATCGGTCGCACCAGGGGCGTGGAGGTCATAAACGCCTGGGGCCATCTCGAAGGATTTGATGAATACGGCCATTTCATCATCGGAGCCGGAGAGGGAAAGATCGCGGCGACGCATGTATACCTCAACACCGGCACGCATGCTTTCGTGCCACCGATTCCGGGGCTGGATCAGATCGAGGCGCTGACCAACGCATCGCTCTTGGCGCTGACCGAACGCCCGGATCACCTGATTGTCGTCGGCGGCAGCTATATCGGGCTTGAGATGGCGCAGATCTTCCGCCGACTGGGATCAGAGGTGACGATTGTTCATCGCGCGGAAGCTCTTGCAGGTCGCGAAGACCAAGATGTATCACAGATCGTCGCTGATTTCATGACCGACGAAGGGATCAACCTACATCTGAATGTGCAAATCTCCAATGTGGCAAAGAACATGCGCGGTCTGCTGATGACGCTTGATGACGGTGCGGAGATCGCGGGCAGCCATGTTCTCTTCGCCACGGGCCGTGTACCAAATACGCACAAACTTGGCCTTGAGAATGTTGGTCTGGAGGCGGACAAGCGCGGTTTCATCCCCACGGACAAACATTTGCGAACGAATGTACCGGGGATCTGGGCCTTGGGCGATGTGAACCGGCGTGGCGCGTTCACGCATACCTCCTATCACGACCACGAGATCGTCCTGGCAGCGTTGGACGGCCTCGAAAACCTGCATCAGTGGCAGGATGCAGAACAGCGCCCAACAATCTATGCTATGTTCACCGATCCCCCGTTGGGGCGCGTGGGACCGTCTTTAAAAGAAGCACAAGCTCTCGCCAATTCGGGACGCAGCATTCTGGTGTCCGAAATGAAAATGGCCGATATCAGCCGTGCTAAGGAAGAGGGCGAAACCACCGGTCTGATCCGCCTTATCGTGGATGGTGAAACCGAGACCTTACTTGGAGCAACGGTCCTTGGCTTCGCCGGAGACGAAATCATCTCGATTTTGTCGAACTACATGGCCACCGGGGCAAGCTACAAGATCATGCAACAGGCACTGCCCGTACATCCGACGATCGCGGAACTCCTGCCGACGATCCTGGCCAGCCTGAAGCCATTGGAGCCACGAAATGACTGATATCACCCTGTATGGCGAAATTCGCTGCCCCAAGACCCGGTTTTACCGGGCGGCGCTTGAAGAACGCGGTTTGCCCTATGAAATGGCCGAAGTCGACAAGGACGCCGACGCCGCACGCCGTCTTACCGAACTGACCGGCAGCCCGACGAAATTCCCGACCTTTGAAATCAAGGGTCGTAAGGTGAGAAATCCGAAGTTGCCCGATCTCGACAAGGAACTTGCGCGCGCAAACCTCTACGATCCGGGTCTCATTCATGACGAGCGCTCCCAACGGTTCATTCGCCATATGTCGCCCTCGGACGCCTTTGTGAGTTACTCTTGGCAAGGTGACCGTATGATCCTTGGCCATATTGAAGTAGATCCGTCGCTGCGCGGTTCCGGACTTGGCGCCCGTCTTGCCGGTGAAGTATTCGACGAAGTTCTGGGCCGGACACATGAGATCAGGATAACCTGTCCCTTCATGCGCCGCGTCGCATCGTCCCGTTCGGAGTGGCGCAAGAAATTCAATCTGGAGAGCTGACATGCCCATTGAATTTGAAAACACCCGTTTCGATCCGGACGTGATCGAGTTTCACGGCATCGCCATGGAAATGGCCGCGTCGGTCGGTTACACGGCCGATATGAGCGTGGACGGTCAACTTGCCCAGTTGCTCCGCCTACGCGTGGCGCAGATGAATCCCTGTTCCTACTGCCTGATCCTTCATACTCAGGCGGCTCATGATAGGGGAATCGCCAAAGAAAAGGTCGCGCATCTGGCCAGTTGGCGTGAAAGCACCATGTTCAGCGACATGGAACGGGACGCCCTTAACTATTGCGAGGCGTTAACAGATTATAACCTGGTGACTTTTCCCGACTGCCACGAGCGGTTGAAGATGCATTTTGATGAAAAAGCCATCGCTGAGATCGCTGCGATTGTCATCAACATGAACCTGTGGGTCAGGCTGAAGTTGGCGCAGGGCCAGGTGCCGGTAGATGCCTGAGGATATGATCACACTAGGCTTCGGCGGAGGCTGTCACTGGTGCACCGAAGCGGTGTTTCAAAGTGTTGTAGGCATCAACGATGTCAAACAAGGTTTCATTCGCTCTGACGCGCCAGACGAAAGATGGTCTGAAGCCGTTGAAGTCACCGCTGACCTTCAGGTCATACCGCTTGATGCTCTGGTATCCATCCACTTGGCAACTCATTCCAGCCAGTCGGACCACAAGATGCGTGGCAAGTATCGCAGTGCCGTATACATTTCAGACGTCGTGCTGGGCCAGGAGATTGAAAGTAAGATTCGGGAATTGTCCGTCCGGATCGAAACAGACTTCGTGACGCGTGTACTGGCGCATCGGGGCTTCAAGCCATCCGATGAGAGGTTTCACGACTACTATCACACCAACCCGGAACGTCCCTTTTGCCGGACTTACATCGACCCGAAGATAGCAGAGCTGCGCTCAGAATTCGCTCAATACCTGAAACGCGCGGATACCAAAAATGCCTGAAACTATATTAATAATCCTTGCCTCTTTCGTTGGTTGTTCTCTGATCAGCAAGGGAATTTCCCGAACGATCTTTACCCTTCCAATACTGTTCACAGCCTTTGGACTGGCATTGTCAGGCAGCATAACCTCTTCGTTTTCGCCTGAGATCATCCATATAGGAACGAAGCACCTCGCAGAGGTAACGCTTGTCTTGATTCTGTTCTCGGATGCCAGCCATGTTCGCTTCCGTCGGCTCGCACATTCGTGGACAATCCCAGCGCGCATGTTACTTGTAATGGATTGAGATTATCCGGGCTTGGAAATGAGATCATCGCCGATTTCAGATCAGATTATTTGAGACCATAAATCGCGTTCAGATCGTTTTAAATGAGACTGAGATCACATTGACTGAGACAGGATCGGATTGTTGAGATTGAAATCTGTGCGGTGAGATTGCAGGCAGAAAAGACAGCAACATAGGGGGCAATGTGGCGTTGATTTCAGGAATGACTTTTCTGCCAGCGCTCGACACCCAAACGCGCGGAAATCTCGACTGCCAGAAAATCGGGCGTTTTTCTGGCGCAGCTATCGGCGAGTGTGCGCAGCAAAGCGTCCCCTCACATCATCCGCAACAGCTATCGCCATTCTGGATATGCCAGACTGACCGTGGATGACATCTGCCCTGACACGGCGAGGTACGCACGGCGCAAATCTTCGTCGCCGCCCTTGGGGCCTCGAACTACACCTATGTAGAGGCGACCTGGACGCAGAGCCTGCCTGACTGGATCAGCAGCCACGTGCGGGCCTTCAGTTTCTTTGGCGGCGTACCCGCGATGATCGTGTCGGACAACGGCTCTGTTGCACAAATCGGATTTTGAGCGCAGTTCCCCTTTCCCCGGACGGACTTATCCTACGGGCTCTGTGACAGGTATGCCAAGGGCGGTGTAGCGGTTGAGCACCGCGACCCGGACTTGGAGCTCAGCAACCTGCCGGTCGAAGTCTCTGGCCATGAGGCCCTGGCCAAGGAGTTTGACGCAGTTCATCTTCGCCTCTGCGCGGCTTCGGCGGTGATAACCTGCGCAATCCGGAGCATTCGGCCGGTCAATCCGACAGCATCCGGCCACCTGATCCGGAGTATCCCGCCACCCTTGGC